>NZ_BAAHBI010000032.1:0-46691 GCF_054776755.1 Spirosoma litoris
CAAATCAATCAGATTTGTGGTCACAAACTACAACCTATCATTACAAGTTTAGAACTACCCTATTTTTTATAGAGTGTCAAATTGGTCTAATCGACTGAAGATAGTTTTCTGACAGGATTAACAGGATAAAACAGGATTAAGGCTAACGTGAATAATGGAGGATTTACGAATAGAATTATACTAGTTTTTTGTCATCCCGACGCCAGGAGGGATCTTCGGCAACTGGTTATTTACCAAAGATCCCTCCTGGCGTCGGGATGACAAAAAACAATCTTATAAATGATTGGTAATTAGTTAATAATTTCAGGTTTTATCCATTATTTACGTTAAGGCTAGAAGGAAATCCTGTTGTGTCCTGTTAATCCTGTCGAAAAAAGAAACTCGTCTCACCTGAAATATATTTTTCGTAGTCTACAATTTTTTCATGCAGGCGTTTTTCAAGATAGGCATTTCCGCCTTTTAACTCATTCAGCAGGGTTATTGCTTCCTGCCTGTATTCACTTTTTTTTGCACCGCTCCAATAGGTCGGCGGCACCTGAAGATTGGTTATGCGGTCGGCTAGTTTTACCGCCCAAACTTCGGGTGAAAGTTCTTTGATACGCCTTAAGCTATCCGCCATTTTTTCTGCTTTGGGTAGCGCATCGTTTTTGGTTAGTGCCGAAACTCCCTTCGCTACCTCGATGCCAAATTCGGTTGCGATTTCATCAAAAGAAGCCGATGTATCCTCCAGCGTATCATGTAGTAAGGCTAACTGGACGGCATAGCCCAGCTGGAAGTTTGGCGAATAAGGAGCGGCTACCAGAATTTCCATCGCCACATTGCTTAAGTGAACCACATAAGGCAGATTGCTACCCGGCACAAGCTGGTTTTCGGCTACATGTTTTGCCGTGGCAAACTTGATTGCCCGTTGATATAAAGACTGTATATCCATTCGTGCAGTATTCAAAGCTGACGTAGCGTAATTATCAGATCTGGTTCGGTCAGCAATGACAAAGCTAAATGTTCAGCCAGTAGGCTAACCAATCTTTATTAGTTATCGGCTGATGGATGGATTGTTTCTACAAGGAAAGTGTACAAAATCGTTGATTTCAAGCGAATAAATTCTGACCAAATGGTTTCAGAATCGCCGTTGTAAATAGCCCAAAACTTGCCAGGGCAGCAATCGTTCTGATGGTATTGACAAATTGCCATCGATTCCGAATTTCCTCCCAGTTGGTCGGTGCGGTTGATGGAGCCCAGCTAATAATCTGATTGTTGATCGGCACTTCAATGGCCACAGTAAGCACCAGCGTAATGACAAGAAGGGCGATTGACGCCAGCACAAAATAAAACTCTTTCGATTTTTTAGAAGCCATAAAATAGGCCGTCGCCGATAGCAAGGCAAGACAGGTTCCCGAGATAAATCGCATCGACAGGGCGAGGTTTTGAACACCCACATTGGCAATATGAATCAATTCATCTAGCGAAAATAGGTTGTAAGAACGGCTATACGATAACCAAACGCCCCAGAAAACGCCAACCGTAAGGAACATAACGAGGAGGGCGGCAAACTGCACGATCTTTGCTATTTTTAAATTCAATCGTTCTTTAAATCGCTTGCTCGAGTGCTCGGTCTGGTTGTGTATTCGATCATCGGCCGCAAGCGTTTCTTGCTGAACCGATGAAGCATAAGCCACCATTTTTTGTTCGTAATCATCGATTGCCGATTGACTGGTTGAAAAGTTACCGTTGGTTAGGTTGTTTGTCAATAACAGGGCGTCTTTCAGGCCCATGTTGACGCCCAATCCGCCAAATGGTGGCATAATATGGGCCGCATCGCCAATGACCGTAATACCCGTGTGTGGTGTTTGAATGGCATTCGCGTGGAAAATTCGTAATGGAAACCCATTGTAGGTATCACAACACCTAAACAGCTTGCTATAGATGGGATTCCAGCCGTTGAATAACTTACACAAAAATTGCCTGATCGCCGATGGATCTGTAAAGTCGAGGTGCGTATCCTTAATCCACTGCTCCGATTGCCGGAAGGATACATAAAAACATAAACTACCATCCCCTCTTTGCTGCATAAAAAATGATTTTTTGTCTTCCACATCGGCTAGATTATTTGCCTTAAGAAGTGCATAGATAGCAGGGCAATCGGCTTCCAGATTTTGTATTTCTCCCTGAATAACGTAGGTGCCTGTTTCTTCGGGAAGAGTGCTAGTAATGGCCTTCCGGGCCTTCGACATGCCGCCATCGGCCACAATGACCAAATCGGCCTTAGCTGTCGTCGTATCCTGAAAATGTAACGTAAAAACATCGGCCTCTTTCGTGATAGAAACAACATGCTTGTTCCAAACCACGGTTGTTTCAGGAAGACTATCCAATAGTAATTTTCGGAGAACAGGTCGGTCAATTTCAGGCTTGCTCGTGTCGGGCTTCATAGTCATCAGCACCTCGCCGTGCTTATTGCTGATAAGCATGCCGGTTGGGCGGGAATTCTTGTAAAATTCATCCAGTAAACCTGCCTGTTTCAATGCTTTTTGTCCGGTTTCTTTATGAAGATCTAAGGTGCCACCCGAAATTCGGGCAGTGGCATCTTTATCGCGTTCGTAGACGGTTACAGGTACACCTTTCAGATGCAGGAGTCTTGCGGCTGTAAGTCCGACGGGGCCACCGCCGATGATGGCAATTCGTTTTTGGTATACTAAGTTATTAGCTATCATAATTTGTTAAATCAGTAAGTATAGTGCAAAGGTCATTGCCGTTACTAAGATAAAATAGCTACTTTTCGCTAATTAATAGTCCAAAATCGTACAATATGGTCTTCGAGTTTAATTCATCGGAAGGGCCTGGTCTCATGGAAATGATTGCCCAATTATCAGGGCGTACCATCGAAAATGACGTGCTTCAATTACCTGAGACCATTGGGAAAGGGTATATTAAGCGGATTAAACTTGGGCCGTTGATGAGCATACTGATTCATCAATATGAACTGGCTGTAGAGGTAAGCGGTAAACGATTGGCGACCAAGTCGCGGAGCGATGTAATTACCTTTAGCTTCCGGAATGTAGTTAACCCACAGCGAGGGGTAGATAACCGGGGGCAGTCGGTACAATTGTTTCCGTCAGTGCAGGTGAGTTCGGCGGATATGGATTTAGACCTATCGTTTCCGATCCACGCAAAAATCAATACGATTATCGTTAGCGTTCATGTCGATTTGCTGAAAGAATTGATAAATCGAGACGACGAAGGTGTTGCCTTGAAAAATATTATTTCGGGCACTCAACCGTATCTATACGAAGAAATTGTTTCGGCAGAAATGCAGGAAATTGCTAGTAAAATAATATCAGCGTCCGCACCTGCTGAACTGCAGGATTTTTATTACAGAGTAAAAGCCGAAGAGTTAATTTACCTGTTCTTTACTGAATTATTAAAGCGAGAGAATACGAGCCATTATCCGGTAAACGTTGCCGATGTTAAACTGATTTATAGTATTCGGGATAACGTAATTTCGGACTTATCGAAACCCCCTAATTTGCCAGAACTTACGCACGTTTCGGGGATGAGTGAAAGTAAATTAAATCGACTATTTAAGCAGATTTTTGGCAATACTATTTATAATTACCATCAGCGTCTGAGAATTAACGAAGCTGCTTACTTACTAAAAAATAAAGGTCTGTCGGTATCGGAAGCTGGTTATCAAATGGGATTTACCAACTTAAGCCATTTTACACGAATCTTTGAACGGTACATGGGCATGAAACCTAAGCGGTATTCGAGTATGAACTGATAGATAGTTGGTTGATAATCTTGCTAATGTATGTTTAATAATAGAGATAAAATTGCTTGGTCTTTGTCATTCCGACGTCAGGAGGAATCTCTAGATTCTCGTTTAGGGAGTTTGAGATTCCTCCTGACGTCGGAATAATAAAAAAACATCATCGACCTAATATTTTTAACGCTTCTTCTAGCGAGCTAACAAAATTTATTTGGCCCATTTTATTACTTTCAAAAATGAAATCGTTTAGACTTTTGCTCGCATAAGAAGTGAAATCGCCAAGGATGGCGAGCTTAACTCTGAAATTTGAAAACGTTTGAAGTATTTCTCCCGCAATTCTCGTTTTTAGATCGAAAAAATCAGGACTAATACTCTTCTCGTGAACAATCACATTGTCGAAACCCTGATAATATAAGTTAGCGGCTAAATCTTTGCCGTCATCAATGTTTTTAATAAGAATACCAGTTGAAATAACCTCGGCAATTTTTAGGTCGTTTTTCTGGTGAGTTATAATTTGTAATTCCCCCATTTACTTAAGTCAGCTTATTGTTGAATACGTTTCTTTCGTAGGCTGTAAAAGATACCAGCCAGTAGCCCCATTAGTCCACCTAAATAGCTAAAGTCATGCATTGTACCAACGAGAATAAAGCTCTTTCGGTCGGTCAAATTATCGGGAAACCACCAGTCTACGGCTGTATTAGCTACATATAATGCACCGTAAATGAACCCGATAAGGCTAGTCAGGAAAGCAACAAAAATAGTTACGAATAGGGCGTTAATGGTTATTCGGAACATCTGCTGGGCGTCTTTATAAATGAAGCCGACAAGCCCCAAAATAAGACCGACTAGCAATCCCGTCCACCAGGTTGCCAGGAAACCAACTATAGCTACGTCTATACGCAGATTTCGGAAAAGGACTTCGTCGCCCGAATCCATAAGGCCGAATTGGTAAAACTTGAACTTGGTATAATACTCTGGCGAGATCGTGTAGGTAAGTTGATCGTGTACGATGCCATAAATACCGGCCATGAGCGAGGCAAGTAGGGTGATGTGTAGTAACGTCAACACTTTTTTACCTCGGCTGCTAACTACGGATATCATGAGGTTTCTGGTGATGCATCTGCCGCCAGATGTTTTAATAGCTTTGGCAAGAATACATAATGTTTGTTAATTTTTGCAATAGCTACTTGTTAGTAGTTTGATAATCAATAAAATAACTTGATCAAGCAAAACGGCCAGATACACATCATCGCCAAGCTATGACATGTATCTGGCCGTTCCAGTACGTATCCGTTTTACTACTTCTTCAAAGAAGGAAGCAATTCGTCTAAGCCTTCCATCGCCATTGACAGACCTTCTTTAAAGCCCATTTGTAGAGTGGCTTCCAGTTGGGCTAGGTCGTCATAGGAAATGTTGATTTCAACAAGTGTTACTTCGCCTTTATCAGCAAAGGTTACGTCCCAGGCCGACCGGGGCCAATCGGTTTTCAGTGTGCCATCTGGCTCGACAAAAGCGTCGAGCCCTTTGAAGTTTTGTTGCGGTTGAATGTGCTGATAATCAATCCAGGACCAATGTTCCTCACCTTCTGGTCCTACCATCGCATAATGCCAATGACCGCCTTCTCGGAAGTCCATTGTTTTGGTTCTTGCTTTCCAGGGTTTAGGGGCCCACCATTGGTCCAGAATTTCGCTTTTGGTGTACGCATCCCAAACCAAAGGGAGTTCGGCGGCAAATTCACGTTTTACCGTGATGGTGTTGTTGGCCTTATCTACGGAAAAATCAAATGCTAAGTTGGTGTTCATTTTCTGTCGTTTTTAAGTGTTGCTAATACATTGTCAAGTTCATTGAAGCGGCTTTCCCACAGCTTTCTGAACTGGTCGAGCCACTGATCGATTTCTTTCATTTTGGTTAGTTCCAGCCGGTAATAGATCTCTCGGCCTTGATGATCTTGCTTTACCAATTCGCACTCGGCCAATAGGTGGAGATGCTTGGATATCGCCTGTCGAGTTGTATCAAAATGTTCAGCAATAGCATTGGGTGTCATTGCCTGAGAAGCAATCAATAAAATAATGGCCCGCCTTGTTGGATCGGCAATGGCCTGAAAAACATCTCGTCTCATTGATTCTCTGATTTAGTTGTGCAACTAACTGGTTGCAAATATACGCGCAACTAATTGGTTGCGCAACTACTTTGGCAAAATAGATTCTAGATGTTTCTACAGATTCTCGGGGCCGCCCGCGCGGTCGATTCTACTTGATGGTTTAGGCGTTGATTATCAATCTAGTTTTCCCCAAATCGAGGCTGGCGGGACCCGTTGCCCATGATGCAGATAAATGTGAAGCGTCGACAGTTTGAGCGGGGCAAAATCAGTGTTTTGTGTAATCTTTTTTTGATCGAATCGTTCTCAAGTTGGCCAGATTTTGACCTGTATGGCGACTATAGACAAGGTGTTTGGGCTGCCCTATAACCTGCGAGCCATAGATACCCCGATGTCCAGAGAAGAAATAGGCCATCACACAGGCAATGGCAACATAGGGCCCACAATCTGCTCCAAACAGTTCTATTGCCATCAGAATACAGGCCAAAGGGGTGTTAGCAGCACCCGCAAACACCGCAACAAAACCCATCCCGGCCAATAGCCCAGTAGGCAATGGAATGAAATAGGAAAGTGCATTGCCTAGTGTAGCGCCAATAAAGAACAGCGGTGTAACTTCTCCACCTTTAAAAGCTGCACCAAGCGTTAAAGCGGTGAACAGGATTTTTAAGGCAAAGTCGTACGGTGGTAACGACGTTGTAAACGAAGCCACTATAGTCGGAATACCCAGGCCGATGTACTTGGTTGTTCCCAGCGCAAAAACTGCCAGCGCTACCAGTGTTCCGCCAAGTACCGGACGAAGTGGTGCGTAGGCAACCCGCTTTTTGAAAAAGCTGCTGATGGAGTGAGTGAGCGAACTAAATACGACGGAGCAACCGCCGAAAAGAGCCCCTGCCAGCATGGCCCATAACACATGGGCAACCGTGAGCTGAGGCACAATGGGAATGTGATAGTGAGTGTGACCAACACCCCAGGCACGAGTAGTCATGTCGGCAAAAAAAGAAGCTGCCAAGGCTGGAAACAGCCCGTCGTATTGGACTCGACCAAGTAAAAATACTTCCAGCCCAAAGATGGCTCCGGCCAAAGGTGTTCCAAATACTGAACCGAATCCAGCTGCAATGCCCGCAATCAGCAACAAGCGTCGATCTCGCGGACGCAGTTGGAAGAGTCTGGTAAACTGATCGGAGATAGACCCACCGATTTGCAAAGCCGTTCCTTCGCGACCTGCCGATCCGCCGAACAAGTGAGTGGCAATCGTACCGATCAGTACGAAAGGTGCCATTTTTAGCGGAACGATCTTTGACGGCCGGTGAATGTTAGCCAGCAGTAAATTATTCCCTGCTTCTACATCCTGGCCTGCGTAGTGATACAGAGCACCGACTAGAAATCCGGCCGCGGGCAACAGAGTAATGACCCATCGATGCGATTCTCGCCAGGCAGTTGCCCAATCGAGTGAAACCAGAAACAAAGCTGATGCGGAGCCGACTAACAACCCGATAAAGGCCGACAGTAGTAGCCATTTGACCAGAAAAAATAAAATGGGTTGCTTCCAGAAGAGTAGAGCAAGCGGACGTGGGATTCGAAAACGAGATGATGACATATAGCAATACCTATTAGAACGTTGAACCAACGTTTTGATCTAATAGGCGCCATCATCCCCACAAGAGGGCGGTTGGGTCAGGAAGACACCATTTCCTGTTACTCTATACAAAGATAAACGCTTACCAGTAACCCTGCAAGTAGATCGTATGGAAAAGTAAACCGCGCTTACCTCACAATCAAAGAGCGTGTGGGGGTAAGCGCGGTAGCTCGTTTTTAGTAGTACTCTTTCCATTCAGATTCTAGAGATTCTCAGGGCCGCCCGCACGGTTGATTCTATCGTTTCTGATTATCAGTACAATAGCAATCGGAAGAATCTATAGAAACAGTTAGAATCTAGTTTGTCAAAGCACTAGTTTGTGAGCCACTTTTGCCAGTGTTATAAAGCTGGTTGAACAGCAATTTAAACGTGCCCTGCGATTGTGCCCGGAAGGTAATTTCTGGCCCAAAGGCGTAGAATTTACCCGCACCCACTGGGGCCATAAAAGCGGCCACACCATCCTGTAGATAAGATTGGCCCCAAGCCCAACCACTGTGCAGCGGTTTGTTGGTGGCAAACCAGGCGAGGGGCGTTACCAGTCCTTTTGCAATGGCTTCGGGGGCTAGTTTAAATACTGGACTGGCATCGAAATAGACATCCGTTAACGTCGACAGACCATAGGTCGCCTGTTGAGTCGAATCCAGCGTTACCCGCAACACACTGCCCGGTATGTAGAATTTCTCGTTCGGCAAGGGGCGCTCGGTACCGGCAGCCGTCATTTCAGTCAGGGCATTTTTAATGGGCAGTTTCAGGTGATAAGCCAGATTGGTGCTGGTGCCAATCGTAACGACTGATCCGCCTGCTTCCAGGAATGCTTTGATTTGCGGAATCGACTTATTTGCCGTGATTTTGCCTAGCCACGGATGATACTCGGCTGGAATTTCATCAGCTTTCGGTTCGCGTCGGGCGGCAAAACCCGATGCTTCGTTTTCACGCCCAGCGGCTGGAATGGCCTGAGTAACAAAAACAATAACGTCGAATTTCTTTTTCAGGTCGCCCGCGTCAATGTCCTGAGCATAAATAACCTTCATCGGGAAATGATACTGCTCCATCAGCCAACGTACCCAACCCGATGGCATTGAGCCACCATATGTATCCCACAAAGCAATGCGCATGGGCGATACTTTGCTCATCGATGTGCTTGGCTTTTTGGCAATTCCCGTCACTTCGATCCCCAGATCTTTAGCTGATTTGTCCAGCAGCGATTTGGCCTTAGCCGAAGCCGGAACGAAGAAGGCACCTGATTCTACGGTCGATTTGCCACCGACACCATTGGGCAGACGGAACACATCGATACCCGAAGCCAGCAGGTCGTTGACGGCAATGAACGAATTGTTGGCTTTGGCGCTGAGGATATAACCACCGCCCGTAGCTCCCGTTACATGACCTTCGGGCGATTGGAGTTCACCGTAAGGCAGTTTCTTGAAGGGGCCATCGAAACCATCCAGAACCCGGTCAAACCGAACATTCATCAGGTAAGCCAGCGTCCAGCCAGCAGCATCGTACGGTTTGAGCGGAGGGCCACCTGGGTACTGGAAATCGTTGGGGTAATCCTGCGGCTCGAACATATCCAACACATGTGGCCGGAATGCCTGATCTGTTTTGACCACATAGGAGCCTGCTAGGTATTTCTTGCCTGCAACGGTAAAATCGGCAGTTGCCTGCTGAACTTGTATGCCATTCTTCATCAAGGCATTAATGAACGTAACAGCCGTTGCAAAATCGGGCTGATTGACCGGAATGATGAACCCACGAGGATCACGGAGACTAGGGGCTTTTACGAGCGAGTCATAATAAGCCGTGGGAATGTCGCCAGCCCGTGGGGCTGTCTCGCTGGAAGTTCGACTAGCAGGGCTGTTTTTTCGCTGATCGGCCTGATAAATGGGCGTGATGGAATTAATGCGTTTAGGATACAGCGTCCAGGAATCTTTGCTACCTCGTTCGATGGAGTTTTTGCCCATCCGATAAATCCCGTACAATAGTTGATCGTGTTGACGAGCGGCATAATCCAGTACGGCATAATTGAGTGACAGCGAATAGTCGATGGATTGCTTAAAATGCCATTTCTGCGGGGTGATTGGGAATGGCGAATTCACATTGGGAATCAGTCGATCGGGGACGAGCGGGATAGCTTCGGGCGTTGGGTTGCCAATGATTTCAGTCAATAGCCCAATCATATTGTGGAAGAGCGTCGTAGAACGTAACCCCCCATTAAACCAGTTCGAATAAGGTGTGCCGGTTAGGCGCGTGTAGCCTGGTTTGTTCTCCGTGTTCAGGCGGTTGATCATTGCTGAGCCAAGCGCATCCATGCCCGTTACGGTCAGTGGATCGAGCACATAGTTGAACGGATCGCGTAGGGGAGGCCCAGCCAGGACAGTACCCGTTGGCCCGCGCTGGTGGTGATTATACAGAATCTGGGGAATCCATTCGACAAACAATTGGCGGCCAATATTTTGGGTTTCCCGCTGATTCATGATAAAGAAGTCGCGGTTGTTATCATGCCCGATGTATTTCTGATATAGTTTGGGTAGAAATTCCTGCGTACGTTTTTCTGGGTTCGGCTCGCGCATGTACCAGTTACCCACAAGTTCGTGCCCATCGGGATTGGCATGGGTGAGCAGAACAACCACATTGTCGAGGATGCGAAGCGTTTCGGGATCTTTTCGACTCACTAATTGCCAGGCTGTTTCGATGAGTTGCATTGTCCCGACCGTTTCTGTCGAATGAAGACCACCATCAATCCAGACCACGGCTTTCCCTTCGTTTGCCAAAGCCTGTGCCTGCTCATCGGTGAGGTTTTCGGCGTGGGCGAGTTGCTGGGAAATCTCCTTGTAACGAGCCAGTTTTTTGATATTCTCAGGCGACGAAACAATCAGCATATACTGGTGCCGACCTTCGGCGGTTAGCCCGATATCGACTAGCTTAGTCCGATCCGAAGCTGCTAATTTCTTGAAATACGCTTCGGTCTGCGTGTAGTTCGAGAGTTGATAATCATCGCCAATGTTGAAACCAAAATGCTCCTTGGGCGATGGGATTGTCTGCGATTTCCCAACTGTTTGACTGAACAACAAGAGGGCAATACCCAATTTGAAAAGTTTGATCATTAGAGAGGAGATTGGATGATGAAGAAAAACAATCAAGACTGAGTTACCCCAGCGTGATGTCGGTTTTGAGAAACCGACATCACGGTACATCACGGTGATGGCATCTCACAAAAGCAAACCGCGCCCTGCATCATATCCAAAAGGAGTGTGACACCGGACGCGGTTGCGAGCTTTCAGTTATTGAGGAAGTGTAATTTATCGTTAATTCAGTGAAGTATTACTCACTGACAATATCGCTGCCTTGTGATCCACTTTTGCCCGAGCCGTAAAGCTGGTTGAAAAGCAGTTTGAAGGTGCCCTGCGCCTGTGCCCGGAAGGTAATCTCTGGTCCGAAGGCGTACAATTTACCCGCACCCACTGGGGCCATAAAGGCGGCTACACCATCTTGCAGATACGATTGTCCCCAGGCCCAGCCACTACGTAGCGGCTTATTGGTATCAAACCAGGCGAGGGGTGTTACCAGTCCTTTGGCAATGGCTTCCGGCGCGATTTTAAACACCGGGCTGGCATCAAAATAAACATCAGTCAGGCTAGGCATACCCCAGGTGGCGTGCTGAGTTGAGTCCAGATTCACGCGCAAAACACTACCTGGAATGTAGTACTTCTCGTTCGGCAGTGGGCGCTCGGTACCGGCAGCTGTCATTTCGGTCAGGGCGTTTTTAACGGGTAGCTTTAGGTGGTACGCCAGGTTGGTGCTGGTGCCAATCGTAACGACTGATCCGCCTGCTTCCAGGAACGCTTTGATTTGCGGAATCGACTTGGTGGCCGTGATTTTGCCTAGCCACGGACGGTATTCTGCGGGTGTGCTTTCTTCTTTTGGCTCCCGATCGAAACCACGGAAAATGTCGTTATCAGCACCCGTTGCTGGCGGAATAGCGCGGGTTACGAAGATGATAACATCGAACTTCTTCTTCAGATCACCCGCATCAATGTCCTGTGGATAAATAACCTTCATCGGGAAATGATATTGTTCCATCAGGAAACGAACCCAACCCGATGGCATTGAGCCACCATAGGTATCCCACAAGGCAATCCGCATAGGCGATACTTTGCTCATCGATGTGGTTGGCTTTTTGGCAATTCCCGTCACTTCGATCCCTAAATCTTTAGCTGATTTGTCCAGCAGCGATTTGGCTTTAGCCGAAGCGGGAACGAAGAATGCCCCTGATTCTACGGTCGATTTGCCACCGACACCATTGGGCAGTCGGAACACATCAACACCAGAGGCTAATAAATCATTGACGGCAATGAACGAGTTGTTGGCTTTGGCGCTCAACAAATACCCACCGCCCGCAGCTCCCGTTACATGACCTTCGGGCGATTGGAGTTCACCATAAGGCAGTTTCTTGAAAGGGCCGTCAAACCCGTCCAGAATCCGGTCAAATTGAACATTCATGGTATAGGCCAGTGTCCAACCAGCGGCATCGTATGGACGAACTGGAGGGCCACCTGGATACTGGAAATCGTTCGGGTGATCTTGTGGCTCGAACATGTCCAATAAGTGCGGACGGAACGCCTGATCTGTTTTGACCACATAAGAGCCTGCCGGATATTTCTTGCCCGCTACCGTAAAGTCGGCTGTAGCCTGTTGAATCTGGATGCCTGTACGAATCAACGCGTTAACAAACTTAACGGCTGTAGCGAAATCAGGCTGATTGGCTGGAATGATAAACCCACGGGGATCACGCAGCGTCGGAGCTTTCATGATCGTGTCGTAGTATTTAACTGGCATGCCACCCCCGCGTGGAATAAAGCCATATTGTGCTAAAGCAGCGTTGGTCGAAGTTGACGTTGGCTTCTTAGGATCGGTCTGAAAGGCGTGGTTGATGGCGTCGATCTTCTTCGGCGACAGTCCCCAGTAATCTTTACTACCCCGGTCGATGGAGTTTTTGCCCATGCGGTAGATGTTCATTAACAACTCATCCCGATAGCGAGCAGCGTAATCCAACACAGCATAGTTTAGTGACACCGAATAATCAATAGACTGTTTAAAATGCCATTTCTGAGGAGTTACAGGAAACGGCGTATTGCCGTTCGGAATCAGGCGGCTAGGCACCAGCGGAACTTCTTCGGGTGTTGGGTTGCCGATGATTTCGGTCAACAAACCAATCATGTTGTGGAAGTGCGTGGTTGTACGCAGACCGCCATTATACCAGGTCGAGAAAACTGAACCACCCAAACGGGTATAACCCGGCTTGTTTTCAGCATTCATCCGGTTAACCATAGCCGCACCCAGCGCGTCGATACCCGTTACCATTAACGGATCGAACACGTAGTTAAACGGATCGCGGTAAGGCGGCCCTGCCAGTACCGAACCTGCCGGGCCAGCCTGGTGGTGGTTATACATGATCTGAGGAAACCACTCGACAAACAATTGACGACCAATGTTTTGGGTTTCTTTCAGGTTCATGATAAAGAAATCGCGGTTGTTGTCGTGACCGGCATATTTCTCATACAAACGAGGAACGTTATCCAGCGACCGTTTTTCTGGTTTTGGCTCACGCATGTACCAGTTCGTTACAATCTCCTGGCCGTCGGGATTAGCGTGGGTCAGCAGGATAACTGTATTATCCAGAATCCGCATCGTTTCTGGATCTTTCCGGCTCGTCAACTGGTAAATGGTTTCGATTAGCTGGTGGGTACCAACGGTTTCGGTGGCATGCAGACCGCCATCAATCCAAACCACCGCTTTACCTTCGGTAGCCATCGCACGGGCCTGATCTTCAGTCAGTCCTTCGGCGCGGGCCATTTTCTGTGAAATCTCTTTAAAGCGCGACAGATTCTTCAGGTTGGCAGGCGACGAAACGATGAGCATGAATTGGTGTCGACCTTCTTCGGTCAGGCCAATGTCCATCAACTTTGTTCGATCCGAGGCCGCAGCTACTTTCTTAACGTACGCTTCGGTTTGGGTGTAGGTCGCGAGTTGGTAATCATCGCCGATATCGAAACCAAAGTGTTCCTTGGGCGAAGGAATTGTCTGAGCCAATGCTGTGCTGAGACTGACCAGCAGCATAGCAAAGACTGAGTAAGTAGAATAACGCATTATTGATGAATTGATTTGGGTTTTATACGAGTTAGTATAGAGGTGTGCAGTTTCAATTGACGAAAGTGCCAAAAGGCATAGATTAGATCGGGATTCAATATAATTTATTGGATTTTATTAATGAGTATACAGGGAGAAGAAAATTCTTAATAACCCGTTAATTTAAATATAATCTTCTTTATCTTCAATAAACAGCGGTTGCAGTCGGTTGTAAATGCTGACTGGGCGATTAATGGAATAAATCAATGAATAAGGCCTTTGGTAAACCTTGAGTTGGTTTTGAATTAGGTAGAAATACCGGTGGCGAACAGTTGATGTTGAGAGTATATAGGAAAGCCATTTGCTGATACTTTAAGGCTTTTCACCATTTTGACTACAAGATTTACCAGTTTCGCTACAGGCACCAACCGCTGGCACATGAGCTTTGCATCTCGAAAACAAACGAGAGCAAATGAAAAAGACCATTTTTATTACCGGTGCTTCGACCGGAATTGGTAAGGCAACAGCAAAACTATTTGCCGCCAAAGGCTGGAATGTGATTGCTACTCTGCGTAAGCCAGAGGCCGAAAGTGAACTGAATTTACTAGACAATATAACCCTAATGCCGCTGGATGTGACAGATAGGGAGCAGATTAAAGAGACTACTCGGAAAGCTCTGTCATTGGGCGATATAGATGTCGTGTTTAACAATGCAGGTTACGCGTTGATGGGTGCTCTGGAAGCCACTACCGACGAGCAACTGGTTCAGCAAATGGAAACTAATTTCCTGGGCGTTGTTCGGGTTACGCAGGCGTTTATTCCCTACTTTCGGGAGAAGAAAGCCGGGTTGTTTATCACTACAGGTTCGTCGGCGGGTTTGATGGGTTTTCCGATTAGCTCAATGTATGATGCCAGCAAATGGGCGCTGGAAGGCTGGAGCGAAAGCCTCTCGTTTGAATTAGCCGAATTCGGGATCGGTATCAAAACCATCGAACCGGGTCTGGTGGCTACCGAAATCGGGTCTAAATCGGTGATTGTTTCGCATCCGGCTTATGAGTCGTTGCTGGCGAAATTTCTGGCAGTTGTCACGCCCGATAAAGCGGCTTCTACGGCTGAACAGATTGCCGAAGTGGTGTATGAAGCCGCTACGGATGGCAAGCATACATTGCGCTATGTGTGTGGCGAAGATGCTAAAACCCTGTATGCCCAGCGCCTTGCCGTAGGCGATGAGGCTTTCCGGGAAGGTATTAAGCAACTGTTGGCAGAAGCCTGATGAACGTATTGGAATTACTTTGCCGGTACAAATGGTTTCTCATCTGTACCGGCAATATCTTTAGAGAGCTATGAAAGGAGAGCAGCGCAACAAACCACGGGTCTATCAGTCTATTACAGAAATGCAACGGGCTTTTGGTTTGCCACGACCCTTGCATCCGCTGATTAGTATGCTGGACTACAGCAAAGTGAGAATCACCAATGAAATGTTGGCAGCCCCCTTTGTGATGGATTTCTACAACATTACCTACAACGAATCGGCAGGTTGTCGAATGAAGTATGGCCAGACGACCTACGATTTCGATGAGGGCGGTATGTTTTTTACGTCGCCAGGGCAGCCGTTAACAGGCTTTCAAACGCCCAATGATAGCGTAGGGTTTACTTTGCTGGTACACCCCGATTTCCTTCGGAATTATCAACTGGATACCAAAATCAAAAACTATGGGTTTTTCTCGTATTCGGTGACCGAATCATTACACGTATCGGATAAGGAAAAAACGATCATTACCACGATTGCTAAAAACATAGGCGATGAACTGGAAACGGCTATCGATGACCTAAGCCAGGATGTGTTGATATCGCATCTGGAACTGCTGTTTAACTATAGTCAGCGCTTTTACAAGCGTCAGTTTATTACCCGCAAGTCGATCAATAATGCCTTACTGGAGAAATTCGACCTGTTACTGCATACCTACTTTGACGACGAAACGGCCTTGCTGAAAGGCCTGCCAACGGTTCAATACTTTGCCGACGAATTACAGGTTTCGCCGAGGTATTTAGGCGATATGTTGCGGGCGCTAACCGGGCACAATACGCAACAGCATATTCATAATAAACTCATTGAAAAAGCAAAGGAGGTGTTAGCTATTAGCGATCTGACGGTGGGCGAAATTGCCTATATGTTGGGTTTCGAGCATCCTCAATCCTTTAGCAAACTGTTTAAATCAAAAACGAATTTTTCTCCGCTTGAATTTAGAGCGAGCTTTAATTAAAAAATAGTAACCTTACAAATTCGCTAACCACAGAGGTACAGAGGACGCAGAGGTTAATAGTGGCTTACCTCTCTGTGCCTTTGTGGTTAAATTTAATCTGAATCTGCTCTAATGTATGACCCCATCGGGGTCACACAAAAATTAACTGTCTGGTTGCTTAAATCGTAAATACTATAGCTTACTTTCTGATCCGTTTTAGGCCTACTTTGTATATTCTGATTCACTAACATACGACGGAACGCCAACCCGCTCGTAGAGTTTTGCCATCCGGTGGGCGTGTTCATCGTATGCACTTTCGAATAACGATACCGCCCGTTCTGGCCCTACCACATTAGCCGCCGAAAGTACTCTGGGAGGATGACCGGCCTGCGTCAGTAGATTGGCGACTTCGGCTTTGATGCAGTTTACCAGAATAGCTCCACCCACAGTTGATCCGGGCGATACCGGCGTATCTAGTCCCGGAACAGTTACCATTGCGTCGCCCATGGCTGCGCCTGTATCCAGCACTAAATCAGCGAAGTCGCTCAATTTTTTACCATCGGCCCGTTTGCTGATGCTGTTATCGGCATGCTGTTTGGTAATCAGGGCAACAACCTTTACCCCCCGTTTCTGAAACAACTCTGCCATTTCGATAGGCACGACATTACAGCCGCTTGACGAAATCACCAGCGCCGAATCCTGCTCCGACAGATCATAATTCCGCAGAATACGCTGAGCCAGGCCGGGCACATTTTCCAGAAACATAGCCTGCCGCTGTCCATTGGCCCCTACCACCAGATTATGAAACGAAAGCGACAACTCGACAATTGGGTTGAAGCCGGGAAAAGAACCATAACGCGGCCACATTTCTTCGACCATGATACGACTATGGCCACTACCAAACAGATGCACCATCCGCCCGGCGAGAATCGTCTGACTAAACCATTGGGCGGCTTGTTGAATGGCTTCAGCTTGTTGTTCGGCTGTTTCCAGAATCGCTCTGGTTTTTTTAATGTATTGGGAGGTGAGAGACATCGTTAAGAAGTTAAAATGGTTTTAAGTTCCATGTTTCAAGTTCCATGTTTCAGGTTGGGCCAGTTAAACATGGAACCTGAAACAATTATTCCTGAAAACTAGCCGCTGCGCCAATGGCACCGGCCCAGTCTTCAAAATGTGCTTTACAAATAATGGTTTTCTTGCCACTGGGTCGCCATTCGAATAAGTCCATGAAGGTTTGTAAGGGTGTAAACAAGGCATCGTTCGCCTGTGTAATGCCCCCACCCAGCACGATCACTTCGGGCGAAAACGAATTGGCGATGGACGCAAGGGCTACAGCCAACCGGCGTACAGACGTTAGCCAGACGAGCGTGGCTATGGGTTCACCTTGGGCATAGCCATCGAGCAATTCATGCGTGCTCTTATACCGGCCATATGATCGGCGACTAACCGTTACATTTCCGATGGCATCCTCTAGACTGCCGGGCGCGTTGGTTACGTCGAGTTGGTCGCTGTCGGCATCGACAGTCATATGGCCCATGTGGCCTGCCATCTGAAAAAAGCCCTGGTATAATTGACCATTGACCAACAAACCACCGCCAACCCCCGTGCCCAGCGTGAGCATGGCAGCGTTGGAAATGTTTCGGGCGGCACCAAAGCGGGCTTCGGCCAGGACGGCGGCATGAGCATCGTTCAGTACCCAGACTCGTTCGTTCAGGAAATCTCCCCATGCGAATCCTTCCAGCCCTGGCAAACGACCCGGCATACAGGCAATGGCCGAATTATCTGTATTAGGCAATCCTGGAGCCGCTAAACCGACGCCCAAAATGGGCTCGCTCGTGCTGGCCTTCAACTCCTGAACGGTTTGAGAAATAACCGTTTTCCAACTGTTGGTTTCACCGTCGTTGGTAGGTGTGATTCGCTTCTCTAAAACCTCCCCCGTTCTTGTATCAATGAGGACTCCTTTGATTCGGGTACCGCCTAAATCAATACCGATGGCCTGGTTCATAATAAGTTAAAATTGTTGGCTTACGGCAAGGCAAATGCTACGTAACTATCGCCTTTTGCCGCGCCTAATTTGGTGCCTCCGCAAGCCAGAACGACATATTGTTTGCCATTCACCTCATAAGTACTAGGGGTGGCAAACGCTGCGGCTGGGAGTTTTGTCTGCCAAAGTAGCTTACCTGTTTTTCGCGAATAAGCTTTGAATAGTCCGTCTTTAGTACCGGCAATAAACAGTACTCCACCAGCCGTAATGACCGGTCCGCCGTAGCTTTCTGAGCCAGTTGGTTCTTTAGTCTTCAGTTCTGGATAATTTCCCAGAACCGTTTTCCAAACGTATTCGCCCGTGTTCAGGTTGATTGCGTTCAGTGTGCCCCAGGGAGGACTAACCGCCGGATAACCGTTTTTGTCCAGAAACTTGCTGTAGCCCGAAATCTGGTACGGGACTTTTGTTTTGGCTTGCTCAGCTTTACTTAAGCCCGGTTCGGCGTCATGGCTTTGTTCCTTGCTCTCATCTCCGAAAAGAAACGACAGCAATGACTCTTTTTCCTTAGCAGACAAGCTGGGAAATCCGGGCATCATCCCTTTCCCGTTCGAAACGATGTTATGGACAAATGCCTTATTCCGGCGTTTTCCAATGTCGACTAACGAAGGAAAGCCACTGGCCGGATTCCCTTTTCGCTCGGCACCGTGGCATTGCGCGCAAGTGGTGGTATACACCCGTTGACCAGGACTGAGTTGAGCCAGCTGATCGTTGGACATTTTCTTGTTCAGTGAAATCAACCAGGCCATCTCATTGCTGTTGACATACATAATGCCGTCTGGATCTACAGCCGCTCCGCCATATTCGGCCCCACCATCGAGGCCCGGATAGATAATAGTACCCCCTTTGCTGAGCGGTGTAAATGCACCCTGGTAACGGCTTTTTTTGAGCGTTGCCTGTAACTCTGCGCGATTTTCGGCCAGAGGGCTGATATCTACTTCGGTTAATATATTTCGGGCGTACGGAGCTGGTTTGGTCGGAATGGGTTGCGTTGGCCAGGCTTTTTCACCTTCCACATCTGAAGCGGGCATGGGCGTTTCCTTGATTGGGAACAGCGGTTTACCCGTTACCCGGTCGAACAAAAATACATAGCCCTGTTTACTCACCTGCGCTACCGCATCGACCTTCTTGCCATTGTGAGTGACCGTCACCAGATTGGGTGGAGAAGGGGCATCGCGGTCCAGAATGTCATGGTGAACGAGTTGAAAATGCCAGAGCCTTTTGCCGGTTTTAGCGTCGAGAGCTAGCAGACAGTTGGCAAACAGATTCGCTCCCAGCCGATTCCCACCGTAAAAATCAAAAGCCGCTGATCCAGTCGGTACGTATAAAATACCCCGTTGACGATCAACCGCCATACCCGACCAGTTATTCGCGGCACCTACATCCGTATTTTTATAGGTATCCTTAGGCCAGGTTTCATAGCCAAACTCGCCCGGTTGTGGAATCGTATGGAACACCCACGCCAGCTTGCCGGTCTGGATATTAAACGCCTGAATATGACCCAAAGCCGCGTCGGCCCCTTCCGAAAGGCGCATCGGCATGATGATCAGGTCGCCATATACCGTGCCAGGTGTGTTGGAGATAACCGATTTGTCTTTTGCTGTTGGGCCTAATCCGGCTTTCAGGCTAGTGCGGCCCTGATCGCCAAACGAGTTGACAGGTTTGCCGGTGGCCGCTTCGATGGCATACAACCAGGGACCATTGGTGAACAGAATACGTTTGTCGTCACCCTTTTCCCAGTACGTAACTCCCCGGCTGGTACTACCCGAACGAGCCATTGCCCGTACCGTTGTGGTATCCTTTCGTGTCCAGATGTGCTCACCCGTAGCGGCATTAAGGGCGAAAGGTTGAGTGGTAGCCGTCATGCCATACAACACCCCATTTTTGATGATCGGGTTGCACTGAATTTGCCCTGAATCCAGCGTGTGATATTCCCAGGCCAGCTTCAGCTTACTCACATTGGTGGTATCAATTTGGGTAAGCGTGGAGTAGTGGTTACGGTCGGGGCCACCCAGATATTCCGGCCAGTCGTTGCCAGAGCCAGGTGGATCAAGTTTATTTGTCAGAGTAGCCGCTATAAATAATATAGCCGATAGAAAGAGTAAGGGGAGCAAAAAACGTTTCATAGGAGTAGGAGACAGTCAATGCCTAAATATACTGTCTGTTGAAACATACCCTTTGCTCAGCGAACGATTATTCCAGTTTACTGACTGGCCAGTGAAATTAGATTTGAGTATTTTGTGTGACCCCGAATTGATTTTTAACGCGGGCAAAATCCCGTAGGGGTCAAACAGTGCAGCGTCGGTAGACGTGTCTCATGTTTTGAAATCGTTTTTTCTACCGACGTTGCGCTGTGAAGGCCCTAGGGGGCGTTTCTAATCCCAAACTCACGTTTGTTAAGTAACTCACAACTAATTGAACGTTTGCCGAAACTCCAATGGAGAGCTATTCGTTTTCTTTTTAAAGAGTTTGTTGAAGGATTGTGGGTATTCAAACCCCAACTGATAGGCAATTTCGGCGACAGACAGATTGGTTATAGTCAGGTATTCTTTCGCTTTCTCAATCAGTTTTGCCTGAATGTGTTGCTGGGCACTTTGACCCGTAAGAGAACGCAACATGTCGCTTAAATAGTGAGGTGTCATGTTGAGTTTTTCGGCTATTTCTTCAACGCTGGGAATCCCATTCTCCAGACTTTTTTGCTGATCAAAATGGTCATTTAGCAGGGCTTCCATTCGGGTGAGTACATCATGGTTTACCGATTTGCGGGTAATGAATTGTCGTTCGTAAAAACGATTGCTGTAATTCAATAGCAGATCGATCTGGGAAAGAATGATGTCCTGCGTATGCCGGTCGATATGCTGGCATTCTGCATTGATTTTTTCAACCAGGTCAACGATGTCTTTCTCTTCTTTTTCGGAAAGATGCAACGCTTCATTCACCGCATACGAAAAGAATCCATACGTTTTGATGGTTGTAGCAAGCGGGTGTTTGTAGAGAAAATCGGGATGGAACAACAGCGCGGTTCCCGTTCCAGACTCTGATCTTAATATTTCTCCGTGCGGAGCATCGAGTGATTGGACCTGTTTAGGCGCAATAAACGTCATTAAGCCTTTGTCGTAATCGTAGTACTGCTGGCCGTATTTTACTTTTCCTACAATATCTCTTTTTAAAGACACGCAATAGAAGTTCAATGAAAACTGTTTCCAGATCTCACTATCCCTAAACCGCATATCTGCCACGCGCACTACGCTTACCAACGGATGTAGAGGTTCGGGTAAGGATACCAGCCGATGAAACTCGGATATGGAATTGATGCTATTCATGTTGGCTCTTTTTGATTATCAACAGGCAGTTGCCATCTAAACAACTGCCTGTTTTAACGATTATCCCAGAATCTGCGTTCTGATCTCTTTTCGGGATTCTTCGCTGCCAATTTCTAACCGCCTGGCATACATTGCGTTGGCATCTGCACCGGCAACATACCGTATCTGGTCTTTACCGTCGGTGGCTGCTTCATAAACAACTTCGGCCATCTGTTCTGCCGTAGCGGCTGCCTGCATCATACTATCCGTAAGCGCGAACAACTTATCCTCTAGCGCTTTATAGGCAGGGTTAGAATTTCGATCAAGAGATCGATAGAGGAAATCAGTGGCAATGCCACCCGGAGCAACGGTTTTTATACCAACATTGTGTACACCCAATTCAAAGGACATACTTTCTGACCAGCCTTCTACGCCAAATTTAGTTGCGTGATAAATGGAATGCAACGGAAATCCCAACAGGCCGCCCATAGACGTTGTGCTGATAAACAGACCACTTTTCTTTTCTCGGAAATGGGGGATAAACGCATGCGTTACCCGTATTACGCCTAAAAGATTCGTATTGATCTGTTTTAAAATCTGATCATCGTCAAGGGCTTCCAGGGCACCCATTAGTCCATAACCAGCATTGTTAAAAACGACATCGATTGTATGTAACGAAATGGCCTTTGCAACAGTGGATTGAATTTGCTCCGAGTTCGTCACATCCAGTGGCAACAGGATTACGTTTTCCAATTGGCTCAGTTCGGTTTCTTTATCCGGGTGTCGCATCGTGGCAATAACGTTCCACCCTTTTCCCTGAAATAATTTAGCCGTCGCTTTTCCCAGGCCCGTTGATGCACCTGTTATAAAAATTGTTTTTTGCATGTTGCTTCTGTTGAATTTTCTCATGCAAAAGTCAGGCAATTGCCAATGGCCTTTGTTTCCAAATCGGACTTAGTTGTGTCCGAATTGAATTTCGTATTTGATTAAGCTGATGGGTTATTTTAGGACGTGAGAATGAAAGAAATAATGTTTACAGCTAATACTGGTAGGTTTTGAGAAACCTCACTGTGTCGGTTATTAGTAACCGACACCATATCCCTCACTCCATCGCGGTCAACTTGACTGGTCCCAGTAAGCCAGAGGGCAGGGCTTCCCAACGCGTCGCATCGAAAGGGCGATAGCGGATGTCTACGATGTTGATGTCGTAAAATTTCTTCCAGCCGGGGTTTTGCCGATCATACAATCGCATGTAGTTAGCCGAGAGGTTTGTGACATCAATTTCCAGTTTGTTTCCGACGGATTTTAGTTGGTTGGCTGGAATCGTCAATTGAAAGGGAATACACCAGGCTGTGCCCAACGGTTGGCCATTGAGCCGAACGTCGGCAACTTCACGAACATCGCCCAGATTGAGTTGGTAGGCAGATGCGTTACTACCAGCGGGCAAATCAAAGGTTGTTGTGTAGCGAGCGATTCCCGAAAAATAACTGGCGGAGTCAGCTAATGTTGTCCAGGAGGTAAGCGCTGGTATGGTGACTGTGGTTGTCAGGTTGGGGCGACCTTTTAAAAACTGCACCTGCCAGGGATTCGTCAATGAAATAGCTAGGCCTTTGGCGGCATTTTCTACCTGTTTTTGTGCTGTTACATTGATGAAAGCAGGTGCGCCGGAACTGACGTTTATAAAGCAGGATTGCCCAGGTTCGAGCTGTAAAAACACTTGATTCTGCCCTGCTTTACTTTTTCGAACGGGTAACAATTTGGTTTGATTCGTGAGTGGGTCATACCGAGTAACTTGACCCGTTGCAGCGAGTGTAATCCAGTTTTGGTGAAATTGATTGCCGAGGTTCGCGATGAAATACTGTGTTGTATCGGTCGAAATACCGGGACGATGTTTGCGGATGAACGACAACCCTTCTCCTGCCCAGGGCTCTACCCGAATGCCCAATTGCGTTAACGAACGAAATACATCGGTACTCACCGTTACGGTTTTTAGTTGCTGGAGAGACTTCCCAAGCCGAATTACCTCGGCCGAACGAGCCTGATGGTTGTGGAAGCCCGGCGCCTGTTGTGGCAATCCATCAAACACAATACGAGCACCTTGCCGGGCTAATTGTTCCAGTTGTTTAAGAGTCGTTTCGGGCAGGTACGTACTATGCGGAACTAGTACAACCTGATACGTGGCACCACTTGGGCTTCGAACGCCCTGTTTATTGACGGTCAGACTTTTGAGTAATTCGTCGGAAACATAGTCGAACGAATAGCCGTGTTGGGTAAGCTGTTCGCACAATTTTCCGAAAGGCTGGGGAAGGAGCCACTGCTCTACATGGTGAACTTCTAACTGATGAATACCTCCCGCCGATTTTGCTTTGGTTGCCCATAAATCGTGAATCGGAAAGTAAACCAGCACATCGTTATCGGGTTTGCTGGCTTGTAATCGGGTTTGGCAGCGTTCAATGTACTGATTCAGTTGTGGCAAATGTGGCCAGAAATGCGAGCTGGGGCCGTAGTTAGTCGACGCGTAAAATACCCAACCGGGCCAGGCTTCAGCCTGTGGCGAATAGGGAATACCGTGATAAAAAATATGGTTGATACCTGCCGCAAACAGTTCATCCATTTGCGGCTTTAGCTGCGACAGCGACACCTGAAAATGGTTGGCTAACCAGGTCCCGGTTTCCGAACTCACCAACGGTTTGCCCAATAAATGGGCTGCCGACGATGCGAATTTCATAGCCAGTGGATTAGGCGTCCCAAATCGATCGACTTCATAATTGGCATCGACCCGTAAGCCCGGAATTTGAAATTGGCTGGACCCAAACGATTCAGTTTCTGGAATGGCGGCTTGGGCGTAGAGGTCAATCAGGTTACCCGGTGAGCCATGTGCCTGATTGCGGGATAAATAACCGGCTTTACGGGCCCAGCTTCCCCAGGTTGTTGCAAAGCCATCATGCAACAATTCAGATAGCGTTTGATGATAATCCTGATGAACAAGAATACTTTCGGCGGTTTGGGTTGTATCTAACAGCGCAGCTAGCTGACTATTGAGATCGTAGCCTCGACGGGTCTTAAATTCGTCCAGAAAATTATCCGTCCAGTTGGCTCCGTATACTTCGTAGGAGTCATTGTAAACGGCGCGGGGTCGTTCGGGTAAATGAGTTAGGGTTGAATCGAAACGCTGTAAGTAATACTGGATAGCCTGCTTGTTGAAGTAATCGACAACTAAGCCCTGCCCACCTGGCGCAGGCCGTTTCACTTGCTGATTCGTTAGTGCTGTTGTTAGCTGTCCATTTTCTACTTTCCAGACTTTGGCTGCTGTAGGCGTCGAAATACCCGGTCCTCCAAATGGCCAGCCTGTTCCGGTCGTCAGATCAACGCCAACGCCCAGCCGTTTCCCTTCGCGAACCGTATGCGCGAAAACGGCTAACCAGCGATCGCTCAGAAATGGAATGAACTGTTTTTCGTAACCTTTAACTCCATAGATCGGAATGATGTGAACGCCACCTAGTCCTGCCTGCGCAAACTGTTCGAGCTGGTGGGTAATATCCGCTTCATTGACCGCACTGCCCATCCACCACCAATACGTCCAGGGTTTGGCGGTATTGCCAGTAGCGATTTGGGGCGTAGTTTTTGGCTGTGCTTCGACTAAGCGACTTAGGGAAATAAGCAACAGGCCAAGGATAAATGGGTATTTCATGCATGGTAGGGGATCCGACCCTATAAAGAAACGGCTCTGAAACCTCTACTCCATACTGTACTCACCTACTCGAGCCTGTTTTTTACCTCAAATCGTACCTGCTGACTTCCGGCAACCCCCTCTTTGGTTAAACCATTGACTTCCACGAGATAAGTGCCCGGCTGGTCCGAGGTGTAGAATTCAATATGGCCTTTACCCTGTGCATTGGTTTGCAGATTCGGATTCCAGTACAAAAGGGTGCGGGCATCGGGTAAGCGGCTGCTCAATTGCTTGGCACTATCGTAGTGAGGGGAGTAAAACTGTCGTTCCAGTTGTAGGCCATCGTACTCCAGTTTTACCAGACGAGGGTCGAGCGGAAAACCGGCCAGATCGCCTTTGTAGGTCATAAAACTGATAATACCACTAAACAGCGCCGGGCTCATGTAATAGAAATTTGTGACTACGTCTAACTGCTTTATCTTCAGTGGACTGAAGTCGATGATTTTATCCATGTCGAAGATCGGAACACCGTCAACCAGCACCAGAGCTGGATTCTCGAAGACAGTTCGATAAGGACCATTGATCACATTCAACCGAAAATGATCCTGCCGTTTCCGGGGCATTACACCAAGTACATACTCGCGCAGCACCTCTTCCATGCGCGGAAAACGGGTATAGGCATCGAGTAAATAGCTCTCGGTAGGACGTCCGTAAAAAGCGGCACTGTCTACCACCGGATACGTATACTGAATAGCTCGATCTCCCCAATAAGTTGACTGAACCTGCATGGCTACGCTCCGGTTTATCAACTGGTCAGACAGCGTCTCGTTAATCGCTACGTCGGGGAGTTTCTTGGCTGGCGGGGCATCCACAAAGGGATTACTGATCGTTAGTTTGGCGAGACTATCGTTTGGGTTTGTTTGAAGAATCAAATTCTTCGGCCCGTAAAAATCCTGCATTTCAAACTTAATGCGTCCGGCCGAATCAGAACGGGAAACATACAAGCGAACTGGTTTGCCGGGTGTCGAGAGGTAAGTTTGGATGTCGGGCATGGGCTTACCCGATACCGGATCGGTAACGGTTCCCTGAACAATAGGGCCATTGACTTCGGGGATAAACTGAAGCAACGGTTGCCGGGTTGTAGGCGACAGCACATCGTTCCAGCGAAACCGACGCCAGCCATGCGTCAGCATCAGATTGTCTGTTGCCTGGGCGATCTCGGGCGTTTCGGGTTGTAAATAGTACTCTGGCGATTCGATGGTTCCCTGTAAATCAGACGTCATCCATAAATAACTCAGGATTGAGCCTGAATTGGCTTGCGCTAATGAATCGATCCGGTACACGGCCATCGAAAGTGCGGCCTGACTGGATTTGGTAGCTGGCGCCATCACCGATGCATCGATGCTCACTTTTGCACGGGATACATACTGGGGGTGGTCAGATTTTAGATCAAGCGTTAATTGCTGGGTAGGACGTTTGAAATACAGTCGCTCACAAACGGGCTGACGATCTGCATTAAAAATCGTTAGGTGCGAAACGCCTTCGCCCAGCGCCTTTTTGTCGAGCAGGAATGTGGCTTCTCGTTGGATAGTCCGTGCTTCGGCGGCTTTAATAACTTGCCGGGTATGGGCAAACAGATAGACGGTGGTTGGAGAGGCCGAATTCGTCGAAACGGTAATTTTTAGCTGATCAGCACCTGCATCGGTTAGCTGCATAGTGTATCCCTGAGGCTGAACAGCAGGCAACGGACGAGTAACCGTCCGGCCTTTTTCGTCTCGTATCAATACCCGATAAGTCGTGCCTTCTGCTGGCGTGAAGAGGAAAGTGCCCATTCCAAATTTGTGGGCTGTAAAGCGAGACAGCGTATCATTTTGACCGTTCAGCACCCAACCTCGAACGGCTACTCCCTGTCCTGATGGATTGACGACTTTGAAGGCTACTTTACTGCTAAGTCCCTGCACGAGGTTACCGCCTTCCGGGAAAAACTGAATATCATAATCGGGGGTGTCTTTTAGCAAAGGCAGTCCCAGCGGTTTGAAGGGATTGACAATGGTCAGTCGTTTTTCGAAGAAGAAATCGGAGCCGAAATTCTTCATCCAGTTTGTATAGGCCCGTAATCGGTACGTACCTGACTGAAGCGAAGCGGGTAAAAACACGCTGCCATTTCCTCCGTTAGCAGCCAGCGAAACTTTGGTTTGCAGAACAGACTTTTGCTCGCTATCCAGCAATTCAAGATAGGCTACTTTGCTAACATCGAGAGGTTTATGAAAAGAGCCGTCGACATAATAGACCTTAAACCATAGGTTTTCACCAATCAGATAAAAACTTTGGTCGGTGTGCACAAACAGCTTTTCCTGAAGCGTCTGTTTACGGTACTTATCAAATGGCTGCACCAATCCACTAACAGATTCTGCCGACTGGCCAAAACTGTATAAGCTACTCGACAGTAGCAGACTGACCAGCATGTATCTGGTACTTCTGCCCAGTATCGAATACATGCTGGACTGTTGGTTGGTGTGCATTGTATGGCTAGTTATAAATCGTATCATCACCAGAAATCAGGTTTTTTGATTACTCCTCCCCGTATGCGGCAATCGAGGCAGGCTTCATTGGTTGTGAGGTATAGAGGTCCTTCAAGATGGTCAATAATGCCAGGTTGTTCCCGTAGGATATCTCCCGTGCTCAGCGTATCGACCAGACAAGTTCCTACTCCTGAATTCGGAGTCCAGGGTGGCAGTTGCGATTTGTCAATAAAAATACGTTTGCTTTCGACCGTACCTACCCGGAAAAAGCCCAATACCAGATCGCTTTCGTCAGTCTGCGAGCGAATATTGCCGGTAATTTGAGAAGGCTGCGGATCGAAAATTGAGCCGATACTCTGGGTTATTTTGGCCAACTGATCATAATAGTTATAGGCAGTCTGGCTGAGTGCAAATTGCCGAACCAGAATGCTGTATCGAACACTAAGCCTGACAGACGAATTAGGCATGTAAACCAGCGGATACTGGCTGATAATATCCTGACTCAATCGCGTTGTTGTGCCCAGTACGATCGTAGATGAGTTTTCACTGCCCCAGCACCGATAAACGCTCTCTGGTCGGTTGACAATCTTATTGTTCTTGATCTCAAATACCGACGGATAAACAGAATTGTATTCCCAGGTCTGATCGTATTCCCAGCGGTAATAGCGGGTATTGTTTTTAGGGTCGTGGGAGTTTACACTGATTTGTAGCCCGTCGTTGTCGGGGCGCCAGCTAACGCTATCGATAGGCGGTGTTGCGATAACCGGCACATAATCAGAATAGTAATCTGCTCCTGCCGTAGTTTTGACGTGGAGTCGGTACGTCTCACTCGCTATGGGAACTACCCCCGTCATTGTATACGACCCAACAGTCCCTTCTTTCAGGGTGTAAATATCCTTGTGCGCACTCTCAATCGTGACCGTGGCTTTGCTTTCGGCAGTAGGTGCTTTAGGATCAGTCAGATTTTGGGTTCGCGACAGTTGTATGATTGTGGTGGTACCAGGTGCACTATTGAAAAAGCCATTGACCACCAGATAGCTGGCAGGCGAAGTAATTTCGGGCGGACGATAGGGGTCAACGCACCCGCCTGCCAGCAGGATTATTGCCCAGACAATCCAGTTTATATGTCCGTTTTTGATCATCTTAACGTCGCTTACTTATGTAGTTATAATTTTTCACCACAGAGACGCGGAGAATGCTGAGTTATTTAGGGTTTATGCGCTGTGAATCTGTTGTGGAAAATTAACTATTACTCCCAAAAGGAAGGTTTTTGGATTGTTCCACCTCGTAATCGGCAATCAAGGCAGGGCAGAGGAGCTGTTAAGTATAGGCCTGGAATATACAGATTGATGATGCCGGGTTGCTCTTTTATCACATCGCCGGTACTAAGGGTATCGATATCGCATGTCCCTAGTCCGTTATTCGTATACCAGCCTGGTAATTGCGATTTACGAATAAAAATACGCTTGGTTTCGACCGTACCTACCCGGAAAAAGCCTAGTACAAGATCGCTGGTATTCGTGGATGAATGAATATTCCCGGTAATCTGGGAAGGTTGCGGATCGAAAATAGATCCAATGCTCTGCGTTATTTTGGCCAACTGATCATAATAATCGAATCCGGCCTGCGTCAGCGCAAACTGCCGAACCAGAATACTGTATTTGCTTCCCAATTTAATAGAGTAGCTGGGAATATGAATCAGTGGGAACTGGCTAACTACATCCTGACTGAGCCGGGTTGTAGAGCTTGTGATGATATTGGAAGAGACTTCACTTCCCCAGCACTGGAGTACACTTTGCGTGCGATCTACGATCTTGTTATTGACGATCTCAAACGCCGAGTTGAACTCCGAAAAATATTCCCAGGTTTGATCATACTCCCAACGATAATAGCGGGTGTTGTTTTTCGGATCATGGGTATTGACGTTGATTTGTAAGCCCTCGTTGTCGGGGTGAAATGTAATGCTGTCGATGGCTGGGGTGGTCAAAACCGGTACATAATCGGAATAGTAATCTGCTCCTGCCGTAGTTTTGACGTGGAGTCGGTACGTCTCACTCGCTATAGGAACTACTCCCGTCATTGTATACGACCCAACAGTTCCCTCTTTCAAGGTGTAAATATCCTTGTGCGCACTCTCAATCGTGACCGTGGCTTTGCTTTCGGCAGTAGGTGCTTTAGGATCAGTCAGATTTTGGGTTCGTGACAGTTGTATGGTTGTGGTGGTGCCAGGCGCACTGTTGAAAAAGCCATTGACCACCAGATAGCTGGCAGGCGAGGTAATTTCGGGCGGACGATAGGGGTCAACGCACCCGCCAACCAGCAAGATCAGTACCCACACGAGAAGTTTTATAGCGATGTTTTTCATACGATAAAATAACAACCCCACCCCAACCGATGCGTCGGCCCGGCCCTCCCTTGAAATAAGGAGAGGGGCTAATTGCCGGTAGTCACCCCTCCCCTGGTTTTCAGGGGAGGGCCGGGCCGACGCATCGGACGGGGGCGGGGTAAGTCATAACTTTAAAATCTGAAATTATAGGTAATCGACGGAATCGGATTGCCAAAAATGGACAGCTGATAACTGTTGATTCGGCCATTCTCCGATTTGAAATAAACTGAGTAAGCATTATGCCGCCCCGTCAGGTTATAGACCGCAATCGTCCAGGAGCTGTGAGCCAGCTTTTTGACTTTGTGATTGCCCTCAATATTCATAGCGAAGTCGGCACGGTAGTAATCGGGAATCCGGTACTGATTACGCTCCGAATACAGCAGCCGCAGCGAACCGTCGAGTACGTATTTCGATACGGGTAATGTAATGGGGCGACCAGTGCTGTAGGTGAAGTTGAGCGATATGCTAAACCGTCGGTTAATCTTGTAATTGCCGATCATCGTCACATCGTGCGGTTTGTCGTAGTTGCTGGGGTAATAACTTCCCTTATTAATGATCTCGTTACCAAGCAGATCGTTCGTTCGTAACAGCGTTCGCGAGTAAGTGTAGCTTAACCAGCCGTTGAGCTTGCCCGTCATCTTTTTGATCAGGAATTCGGCACCGTAGGCCAACCCTTCAGCATTGACCACGTCGGTTTCGATATGGTGATTCAGAATCAGAGAAGCACCACTTCGGTAGTCCAGTCGATTCTGCATCGTTTTATAGTACGCTTCTACCGACATCTCAATCGTGTTGTTCCGGTTGTTCTTATAAAACCCGATTGCATACTGATCGCCGATCTGTGGTTTGATATTCGGATCGCTCAGCTTCCAGATGTCGGTGGGGGAGATGACAGTCGTGTTCGACAGCATCTGGATATACTGCCGGGTTCGGTTGAAGCTGGCTTTGATCGATGAAGTATTGGACAAACCATACCGAATTGCCAATCGGTATTCGGGACCACCGTAATTAACAATTGCTTTATTGTTGCCGTAGCTTACTGTATCGGTGATGGTATTGATCGTTTTAGGCTGGCCTGGCACGTATTGATACACAGACCCCGGCCCTAAGTACGTGTAGAACGAATACCGAAGTCCAGCGCTAATCGACAGGCGTTGATTAATATCGAAGCGGTCACCAACATAAACTGCACTTTCCAGCGCCTGTTCGGTAGGAACAACATCGGGCAGAATAAGCGATTCACTGCCTCTGGGCTGAAAATTACCGGGCGAAAGTTTGTAATACGTTGAGCTTACCCCAAAATCGACCGCGTGCTGGTTGGTCGGGAAATAGCTGAAATCAGCCTTTATCTGCGACTGATTGATGGAAAAGCCCAGATCATAGGCATTGACCGGATTTTTATCGCTCGACACATTGTATTTGTAGCCGCTGTAATTACCCGTGAAAACGCTGTAGAGTTTATTGTTAATAATATGTTTCCACTTCAACGTAGCGGTCTGGTTTTGATAGCTGTAAGCGGTATCGCTGTTGAGCCGGAATTTGTCTTTACTCATGTAGCCCGTCAGATAGAACGTATTCCGTTCGTTCATCTCGTGCGTAATGTGCAGGTTCAGGTCGTAAAACTGCGCCTGACTTTTCTGGTACGCTGCGTTCTGTAATTGCTTCAGCAACCAGTCGGAATAAGTAGTACGAATGCCCGCAATGAAAGACGTTTTCTCCTTAATCAGTGGGCCTTCAACCGTTAGGCGCCCTGTTAACAAACCAATTCCTCCCGATCCAACAAATTTCTTCTTGTTACCGTCACGCGTTTGCACATCCAGCACCGATGATAGCCGACCACCAAACTTCGAGGGAATCGCACTTTTATAGAGTTCGGCGCTTTTAATCATGTCGGGGTTGAACGCCGAGAAAAATCCGAACAGGTGAGAAGAGTTATAAATGGGCGCGTCGTTATACAAAATCAGGTTCTGGTCGGTGGCCCCCCCCCGTACGTTAAGCCCGGTTGAGCTTTCGCCCACAGTTTTCACGCCGGGAAGCGTCTGAATCACCCGAAGTAAATCGGCTTCACCCAAGGCGGTCGGTACTTGTTTAATGCTCTTTATGTCGACGCGTTCTTGCCCCATCTGAAGTCCCGAAATGTTTTTGTCTTTTTCGGCTTCAATCACGACTTCTTTCAAGGCAATTACATCGTCTTCCATCTCGATGTTGAGCTTGTCATCCGAATAAAGAATAATGCGTCTCCGCGTGTCTTTCAGACCAATGCTCCGTATTTTAAGCTCATGTCGGCCGCGAGGCAACGTAATCGAATAGTACCCAAACTGGTCGGAAACGGTCCCGATGCGCGGATTCTCCACGTAAATGGCTGCCCCAACAATGGGTTCGCCGGAAGCTACGTTTCGAACAAACCCGGCGATGGTTGAGCGGCCTGGCCGGATGGGATTGGTACGCTTTCCGATCTCATAGACTTTGGTTTCTGGTTCGGCCAGTTTCTTTTGACTTTCGGTTAGGTAGGCATTGGATGTTGAGTCAGCTCCAGCCGTAAGACCACCCCGTTGAAAGAACCCAATGGGTAGTTCAGTGCGGATGGGTCGGGTTGTGGTGATGTACACCCGACGTTGATTATCAATGGCGTAGTTGAATTTTGTTCCGTTGAAAAGCTGTTGCAATACCGTTCGTAAAGGTTGGTTTTCGACCTTCATGTCCACAATGAGGCTGTCCACATCGGTGGTATTGTAGAAGAAACGGTAAGGGGTTTGCGTTTCAACGGCCTGAACAAACTGCTCAAAACGCATATTCTGGAAATTTCCCTGAATCGGCCTGTCGGCTGATGACTGCGCGAGCAGGGTTGTCTTAACGACAAGTAATACAACTATCAGGAAGGTGGCGCGGTAAAATGGCATCATAGCGTATTCGTTAATTCCTCATAACGTTTCGTTGCCTGCGTAATAGCATCTTCGCGTTGTTCGTCGTTAAATTTAAGTTTGTTGCTACGCAGGTATTTACGCAAGGCTTTGGCCTGGTCGGGAAACAAACTAAGAACAGATCCCTTCGATTTTACTTCATGGTAGGCGCCTTCTTTCTGGATGTAGAAGCGATCTTTTACCAGATAGTCAGCTTTGTAGGTTCCGCTCGAAATGTCTTCATGCACCGTTTTTACACGCTGAGCCAGTACTTTAACTTTTCCGTTATACAGGATCTCATAAAAGCCAGTGCGAACCCCCAGCGCACTGTCGCCAACCAGGCGGGCAAACTGGTGTTGGTTGATCGAAAAGTTGCTGATTTTTTCGGTATGTAGCCGAACCCGATAGCCCCCTTCGGGCGGCTGAATCGCCAGCTCATCCCGAACAACGTCGTACAGCATGGGGACGTCGTGATAATAAACACCGTTGTACGTAATCGTACCCCGTTGCAAACTGTCGATTGGAAAGAAAGGATGTATTTTTATCCGGTGATCATGAGGAATGTACTCGTTCCCTTCGAAAACGTGCTCCTGTTTGTACATGCTGCGCTCGTATAGACGAACAGCCTGGTTTTGGGCAGTCTGGATAAAGGAGCTATCGGGGGTGGATGCCTGTCCTGCGGCACGGGTTGCCAGCGCGAGAATACTAAGAATCAGTACAGTATGCCGCATAGAGTCTTATTGGTGTGAACGAAAAGTTAAAAACGTTAATTTTTGAAGGCAAAATATAGTACAGAGTGCGCAGAAAATGGCTTTAAAAGCAGATAATTTGCGTTTTGTATAAAAAAACAGAATAAACAGTTTTCTACTTTGGCTCTCTTTTTCGTCGTTACGTCACCTCATAACCGTTTGTTGCGCTTGGTAAGAGGTTGTCTTGCTATATTGTGCTGTCAAAACGACAATCCAACTAATACTCGACCAATTTAGAATCTATAGAAACAGTTAGAATCTATTTTGTCAAAGCACTAGCTTACGAAAATGATAAACAAAGTCGTAGAGGGAGCCGATGTGGCCGTCGCCGATATTCCTGATGGAGCTATTTTGATGCTAGGGGGCTTTGGGCTATGCGGCATTCCCGAAAACTGCATAGCAGCTCTCCTTCGAACCGGTGTAAAAAACCTGACCTGCATTTCTAACAATGCGGGGGTCGATGATTTTGGCATCGGAATGCTGTTAAAAACAAGGCAGGTACGTAAGATGATTTCGTCTTATGTGGGTGAAAATCAGGAGTTTGAGCGGCAGCTGTTATCGGGTGAGTTATTGGTTGACCTGATTCCGCAAGGGACGCTAGCCGAACGAATCAGGGCGGGTGGAGCGGGTATTCCGGCCTTTTTTACCCCAGCGGGTGTAGGTACCGAAGTGGCTGAAGGTAAAGAAGTTCGGGAGTTTGATGGAAAGCAATACCTCCTCGAAAGCTGGTTAAAAGCCGATTTTTCATTGGTAAAGGCCTGGAAAGGCGACACGGCCGGGAATCTGATTTTTAAGGGAACTGCCCGAAATTTCAACCCCATGATGGCTACGGCGGGTAACATCACTATTGCCGAAGTCGAAGAACTGGTACCTGCGGGTGAACTCGATCCGAACCAGATTCATACACCGGGCATTTGTGTCCACCGAATTTTTCAGGGTGTCAATTACGAAAAGCGTATTGAGCAACGGACTGTCAGAGTATAGAACGCTGATTTTTATGGTTTGGAAGATCAAAGATGGTTTTTTCGATTGTTTGCGAAAACCTTACGTTTATACTGAGGCTCTCGACCAAAATTAAGGAGTAAACCAACTTCAATATCAGTGGCTTTAAGATAATTCGTTAACTGAGCTTCATGTTCAGGAGCTAGTCCTGAAGCAGCTTTCAACTCAACAATTACACAATTATTTACTACTAAGTCAGCATAATATATCCCTACTTTCTGTGTGTCATAATATACGTCGATGGGTTGTTGAGTAGTACAGGATAGCCCTAATTTGGTAATTTCCAGGTGCATCGCATTTTCATAAACCTTTTCCAGGAAGCCGTAACCCAGTGTATTATAGACTTTGAAGAAGGCTCTTAAAATCAATGGAGTAAGATCTGAATGCTGATAGTTAGTATTCATAGTTGTTATAGTTGGTTTACAAAATCATAAAGTAACTATAACAATCTTAAAAATCTGCGTTCTATTTTGATATGTTAGACAAACACCAAATTGCCCGCCGAATTGCGCAGGAACTTCGCGACGGTTATTACGTCAACTTAGGAATCGGTATTCCAACGCTGGTTGCCAACTACATTCCCGACGGGATGAATGTTGTCTTACAATCAGAAAATGGATTATTGGGAATTGGGCCATTCCCGACAGAAGCCGAAGTTGATCCTGATCTGATCAATGCCGGAAAACAGACCGTTACCATGCAAATAGGGTCGTCGTTGTTTAGCTCCGCCGACAGCTTTGCCATGATTCGGGGTGGTCACGTTGACCTGACGATTCTGGGCGCTATGGAGGTGTCGGAAAACGGCGACATTGCTAACTGGAAAATTCCCGGCAAGATGGTGAAAGGCATGGGGGGCGCAATGGATCTGGTGGCATCGGCCAAAAATATCATCGTTGCCATGCAGCATGTGAATAAAGCAGGTCAGTCGAAATTGCTGAAAACATGTACGTTACCGCTGACGGGCTTACGATGCGTTAAAAAAATCGTAACTGAGCTGGCTGTTCTGGATGTGCTGCCTGAAGGTGGCTTCAGACTAGTAGAAACAGCACCGGGCGTAACGGTCGAAGAGGTTCGACAGGCAACGGAAGGCAAATTAGTTGTAGAGGGAGAAATTCCGGAAATGCAGCTTTAGCCCTAGTTCTGGGAGTACGCTTATGTGATGTCAGCTACTTAAAGCTGACAAAATAGGTTTCTTAAAACCTATGGTATCGAGATTTGTTTTAAGGCTCTGTAAACTCAGTTCCCGCTAAATTTAATAAGGCTGGAAATAGATGGACTGTGGTTGGTTCAGATAATACGTCTTTACCATTTACCTGTACAACGATTCTGTAAGGCACTTTCATCGGGCCAGATAGCTGATCAAGTTGCACCAGTATGTAGTGTTTGGGCGCTAGCGACATTGTTCTATAGCTATTTCCGCAACTCGATCCCCGATCTTTTTGTAAAGTCAGCCATTCCCCTTTTGTATAAACTTCTGTGCGAATGTGGGCTATCGTGGCATCAGCCCGATCAATATGGACCGTGTCGTTTGTGCTATTGATCAGGAATCCCTCTTTATATAAAGCGCCTGAGTCCGATTTTGTCCAGAGTAGGCTTACCGCATTGGCTTTTGGTTTAATGTAAGTCGGCAGCTGACTAGTCGGGAACTGTTCATGGCGTTTATACTGCTTAAAGTCTATATCACTTTTCACCCAAACCTCTGTGAATCGTTGGGATGCCAGCTCGTTAACACCTAATAAATAGCGGGGCGGAGCCGGTATTGAATTTTGCGCATAGCTTATTGAGGAGGCCATTAGAGAAAACCCGACAAAAAGTGCTTTACGTAAATACATCTTACATGCTGTTCTGCGGAAGTTCTAACTTTTATAGACTTATCCCAAATTTACTTAGAAGGATTGAAATCAGCACTTTACCTGACCTTATTTCGGCTCCAGCAAATCCCACAAATTCCCGTACAAATCGGCGAAGACTGCCACCGTTCCATAAACCTCCTCGACGGGAGGGCGTACGAACTGGATACCGTTGGCTTGCATTTGGTTGTAATCCCGCCAGAAATCGTCCGTAAATAAAAATAAGAAAACCCGCCCACCTGTCTGATTCCCAATTCGACTCCGCTGTTCTTCACCATCCGCTTTGGCGAGAAGCAAACACGTTTCGGTCGAACCGGGAGGAGCCACTAACACCCAGCGTTTTGTCTCGCTCAGGACAGTGTCTTCAAGAAGGGTAAAATTGAGCTTTTTGGTGTAAAACTGGATGGCGTCGTCGTAGTCATCGACGACCAGAGCCAGGTGGGCAATTCGTTGTTTCATGTGGCTATTTTGAATCTATGGTTTTGTAAATACGGGACAATATAGCAACCAGACGCCCAGTTTCGATTAAGTTTGCAAACCCTATGCCTTGAGGGATTATTGACTAGCAATTCGTATGGAAATTTCCACTTTATCACCCGAAGCAGCCTTTGCGCAAACCGGCCTTTCGTTGCCACCCGCTCCCCAACCATTGGGAGTGTATAAACCGTACCTGATCGATGGCAAATACCTGTATGTTTCAGGACATGGCCCCGTTCAGGACGACAAAAGCCTGATTATTGGTCGCATTGGCGACGATATGGACATCGAGCAGGGTAAACTGGCTGCCCGTCAGGTTGGCCTTACCATCCTATCGACCATCAAAACCCACCTGGGTAGCCTTGATCGGGTAAAGCGTGTCATTAAAGTGCTGGGTATGGTGAACTGTACCGCCGATTTTGGTCGTCATCCCTACGTTATCAATGGGTGTAGCGAGCTGTTTTCGGCTGTCTGGGGACAGGAAAATGGCATCGGTGTCCGCTCGGCGGTAGGTATGGGTTCATTGCCCGATAATATTCCAGTTGAGGTAGAAGCCCTATTTGAACTCGTTTAACCGATGGCACAAACACCCTGGTACCAGATTGATGATGTTGCCCAACTCGATACGCCCGCGTTGGTGCTGTATCCCGACCGGGTGAAACAGAATATTGCCCTACTGAAAAGCATGATTGGGGATGTGAGCCGGTTACGGCCACACGTAAAAACCAATAAATCGCGGGAGGCATCCCGGTTGTTGCTGGAAGCGGGTATTCAGAAATTCAAGTGTGCCACTATTGCCGAAGCCGAAATGCTGGCTATGATTGGGGCACCCGACGTACTGTTGGCTTATCAACCCAATGAAACCAAAATGCATCGGCTGCTAGCGTTGATAAAAGCCTACCCGGAAACCAAGTTTTCGTGTCTGGTCGATAATATCGATACCGGTCGCGAACTGTCGGAATTGGCTGTAGCGGCTGGCGTAGTGGTGCCAGTATACATTGATCTGAACGTAGGCATGAACCGAACAGGCATTGCACCGGGCGGTGCTGTATTGACGCTTTATGCCGAACTCAATGAATTGGTGGGTGTAAAACCAGTAGGTTTACATGCCTACGATGGTCACCTGCGCAATTCTGATCTGGCCATTCGCACTTCCGAGTGTGATGCCGCTTTCTGGCCAGTTCAACTGTTGCGTGAGACGTTGACCGCGCGAGGATTTACAAAGCCGATTATTGTTGTTGGTGGTAGCCCAACCTTCCCTATTCATGCCAAACGGGCCGATGTTGAATGTAGCCCAGGTACGTTTATTTATTGGGATAAAGGCTATCAGTCGATTTTGCCAGAACAGGCGTTTCAACCAGCAGCTCTAGTTGTTGCACGGGTTATTTCGTTGCCCGAATCCTCGAAAATCTGTGTTGATTTAGGACATAAGTCCATTGCCGCCGAGGGCGATTTAGTGGGTCGGGTTACATTCCTGAATGCGCCAGAATTGAAAGCCGTTGGCCAAAGTGAAGAACACCTGGTACTGGAAGCAGGGGAGGGCCATTCGTATAAAGTAGGCGATATAGTCTACGGCATTCCCAACCACGTTTGCCCAACCGTTGCCCTTTATGAACGGGCCTATACAATTGAAGGTGGTACCACCACGGGCGAGTGGCTAACGGTTGCCCGAGATCGGAAAATTGCGGTGTAATTAATACGATTTTACCAGCATAATTACGAGGCTGTAGATCTGTAATAGGCAGATTTACAGCCTATTTTAGGGTAGTTCTGCGAAAAGGGACGGGGCCGCCCGAGCGGATAATTCGTCGTTTGGGAGAATAATTAGTCTCACAAACTCAGCTAAAATGTGAGATTTTGATTAGTAAGATGACAATTTGATACTGAAGCTCATATAGAATGACTTTGCCATGAAAATTACTGTGCCCATCGCTTTAAATGGGCGTTTAAAGGGACCGCCATACTATTGAGTCAGAACGGACTTGTTGGTCCGTTTCCGTATGCAGGCGAGACGCATAGCCGGGCCACTTTGTCTAAAGCTTGCACAACCGTCGGATGCACAACCACTGTAGGCAACGGGCCTACCTTCAGCTAGGAATGCCCGATTAGTTCATAGTTCGGTATTCCACAGGGGTCATCCCGGTTTTGGATTTGAACAGCCGCGAGAAGTATTGGGGATAGTCAAAGCCTAAGCCAAAGGCCAGCTCGCTCACCGATTGATTCGTGCCCAGCAGCAGGCTCTTAGCTTCCTCGATCAGATAATAATGGATGCGGTCCTGGGCGTTCATACCCGTTTCCCGCTTCAACAAATCGCTCAGATAATCGGGCGATAAGTGAACCTGATCCGCCAGATGCTTTACCGTGGGCAAGCCTTTTTTACGCAGGTCAGCCTGCTGGAAATACCCACTTAACACGGCTTCCACTTTAGCCAAAATGTCGCCGTTTACCGTTTTACGAGTGATGAACTGTCGGTCGTAATACCGAATGCAGTAGTTGAGCAGCAGTTCGATGTTGGAAACAAGCAGCATCTGGCTGTGCCGGTCGATATTCGCCGATAGTTCGGCATCTATTTTTTGCACAATCTCACCCAGAGTTTGTTGTTCCTTACTGGATAGATGCAGGGCTTCAGCCGTTTCGTAGCCGAAAAATGTATACTCCTTAATTCGGCTCCCCAATGAGCTACCGCGTCTTAAATCCGGGTGGAAGAACAGGCCCCAACCCGAAACAGCACTCGGTCTGTCCGACGGTTCATCTAAGGAGAAGACCTGTCGAGGGGCAATGCACACCAAACTGCCGTCCTGAAAATCGCACGCCTGTTGGCCATACTTGATTTTGTATTCGCACGCGTTTTTGAACATGACGGCGTAGCACCCCAGCGTGAGCTTAAGGCCCGAATTAATCTGGTCCTGATAGGCCGAGAAATCAATAAGGGCCACTAAAGGATACTTCACTGAGGCCTGCGGCAGCAGTTTATGCATGTCGCTGATGGTTTCCAGATGAATAACGTTGCTCATGGTTGTTGACCCGCTTTAGGGCATCTAGTTTAGGGCGGTCAGTATGCGCTTTGGATGATCTTATCGAATATCCAGTCACCCAGCCATTGACGCATCAGAATCATGGGTTTGGCCCCAAACCCTTTCACGTACCTTGTGTTTGGTTTTGACGTGGTGGCCGCTTTCACAATTTCTTTGGCCAGTACGTCCTGGTCGGTCATGTTTTTTCCGATCGTATACATCTTGGCCATGCTGTCGGCTACTTTTGTTGCGCCTTTGGCATACGCTCCGTGACCCGATATTTTTTTTAGCCCTTCGGCGGCAATGACGCCCCAGGCTGTTTTTACCCCCCCTGGCTCGACCACCACGACGTCAATGCCGAATGGTTTTACTTCCAGTCGCAAACAATCGGACCAGCCTTCCAGGGCGTGCTTAGTCGCATGATACCAGGCTCCGTAGGGCGTATAGACCTTGCCGCCCATGGACGATATGTTGATGATTCGCCCCGATTTTTGCTGGCGCATGGTGGGCAAAACCAGTTGCGTTAAGCGGGCCAGTCCAAATAGATTCACCTCAAATTGTCGACGGGCCTCCTCAATGGGAACCTCTTCTATAGCCCCGTAGGAGCCATAACCGGCATTGTTGATTAATACATCCATTCGTCCTTCTTTGCTCAGGATGGTGTTCACGCAGTTGACGATGGATTCGTCTTGGGTAAGGTCCAGCGAAACCACCGAAATACCCTGGCTTTCCAGCGGTTTCATTTCGTTGGTTCTTCTGGCGGCACCATATACTTTATACCCTTTTTGGCTCAATAGGATGGCGGTCGCTTCTCCCATTCCGGAAGAGGCTCCGGTTACCAGTGCTACTTTGTTCATGTCGTTGTGTTATTATCGATAACACAAATGTCGGCTGAGTGGGGTAGGCCGTGTTAACACAGAACCGGGTTTGTTGTATACGAATCCTTGTTTGGCGTTTTTATCAGTTTAGAGCGCAATACTTGTAATCCTAAATGTAAAGTGACTAACTCTCAAGAGCATCCCACTCAGTAGGTATAGGTCAGACTTACGTTCCAGACTAAATCGTTGCTTGGTATAGACGAAAGGAGAACGACCAAGTAGATCGTTGCCCCTTTCGTCTGAAAAGTTAGGCATTTAGTTTGTCTCGTAAAAGGCTCCACCTTGAGACTGAGGGCGTTCCTTCATCTGCTTCTTGAATGAATACTTTTCGTGGTCGAAAGCTGCCAGAAGGAGGAAACGAAAAAGTACGGTAATCGATAGGTTCTCACATAACAAAAACGCCCCCTACCGAAAGCCGGAAATTGGTTACCAGATAAGCAAACGGTCAACTACAGGGTTCTGATTTTGTCTGGACTTAGGTAATAACTGGCCGGTTGAAGCGGAGTTTGACCAACGTCCCATTCTGGTTTTCGTAGGTGAGCGTGCCTTCAAGCTGGCGGGTAAGTAGTTCCACCAACTGGGTGCCAAAGCCCGTTTCATTGACGGCTTCCACAGGCGGCTTACCAATGCCATTGTCGGCTACCATCAACAGCAACGAATCGTCGCCCATCCGCGTCAGGCTGATGCGAATGGTGCCGTTGTCCTTGCCGACAAATGCATATTTAAGCGAGTTAGTGATTAACTCATTCGTTAGTAGTCCTATCGAAACCGCCGTGTCAATATCCAGTACTAGCTCGGGCATTGAACAATCGATGGTGATACGCCCAGCCGCATCGAACGAATCGAGAATGCTTTCGCCCAGATTATTAAAATAATCGCGCATTTCAATAGCCCCTAACTGCTTGCCCTGGTAGAGTTTCTGGTGAATGATGCCCATACTCTGCACCCGGTTTTGACTGGCCTGTATGGCTTCCAGTACGTTGGGGTCAGTCACTTTAGCCGATTGCAAGGCCAGCAACCCCGACACCACGGACAGATTATTCTTGACCCGGTGATGAATCTCTTTCAGCAGCAGTTCGTTCTGGGCGTTTTTCTGAGCAATCTCGTCGCGCTGCTGTTTAATAATAACGGCTTCCTGCAGGGCCAGTTCACGGGCTTGTTCACGCAGGCGGACCGTCAATAAGTACCAAAAGCCGAGGAGCAGCAGCAGCGCATAAGCTGCATAGGCCCAAAGGCTTTGCCACCAGGGTGGGCTGATGTGTAGGCGGAGGGGCGCTAGATTTGTCCAAATGCCGTCGCTGTTGCGGGCTTTCAGATGGAACAGGTACGTTCCCGGCTTCATCTGGGCAAAATCGACGGTGTTTTTGGGGCCGATGCTTACCCATTGGGGCTCGTCATTCGGTCCGGTCAGGGAATAGGCATAGGCACGACTGCTGGTGTTGCGGTAATCCAGCAGCGCAAATTTTAGTTCTAGGGTGTTTTCCCGGTGCGACAAGGCCAGCTCATTGGCTCGCCAGCGATCCGGGGGTAGGGGCCGCATGGTTTGCGTTCCGTCGGTATCGAAGCAGGAAACGCCCACCAACCGCAGCGGTGATGAGGCTTTCGGAATAGTATGGATGGTATCGGTTGGCCCAAACCGCCGTAAGTTGTTCTGGCAACCGAAATAAATCTCGCCGGTGGTAGCCAGTGCGGTAATGGGCGTTGAGTAAACCGAGTTGCCGACAAACTGCGGAAACGTAGTTACGCGCTCCGTAAGGGGGTCGATACAGGATACCACCTGATGCTGGTTGAACCAGATTTTACCGGTCCGGTCGAGGGTAGCGTGGGCAAAATAATCGTCCGTGAACCCGTTCGCTGCACTATATTTTTTGAATCGCCCCGTTTTGACTGACAGCTTCTGTAAGGGAGCCGCATACCCACTCGTTACCCACACATCCCCCTGCTTATCAATCACGGGCGCAAAGGTGTAGTTGCTGGCCAGTCCGTAGGGGTCGCCTTGCCGGAGTGCAAACCGCTGCACGTGTCGGGTTCGTTTGTTTACCCGACTAAGGCCGTGAGCGGCTCCGCACACCCACACCGTATTCTGGGCATCGACCGCAATCTTTTACAGCGTGTTCGATAATAAACTGTTGGCGTTGGTGGGATCATTTTTCCATTGTTCATAGGTACTCACCAGCCCCGTCTCGACCGATAAGCTGCCCTTTGGAATGCGGAAAAGCCCTTTCCCCCAGGTTGAAATCCAGAGGTCGCCATCCCGATCAACGGCTGAAGCGATGGCATTCGGGATCGTATTACGTCCAGTCTTATCCAAACGGACGGGTGTGAGACGACCCGTCTTTTTGTTGTAAACGAACAAGCCAGCCTCCGCTCCTACCAGCAGATATGGATCGTGACTGGTTCCGGCCACATCTGGCAGCGGGCTGGTGAAATAGGTGAGGGGTTGTTTCAAGACAACCTTCATCTGATTCAGGCCCAGTCTGGATTGACCCGGTCTGGATTGGCCCGGATTATAGCGAATCAGGCCCAGATCGGTACTGATCCAAAGAAAGCCTTCCGAGTCGGGCATGAGGGACTCCGTTACGGGTCGGGCCAATCCAGGCAGGGCCGGAACCCCACCGGCGGTGTTAGTAAATTTTGGCAGTGGAATGTTGGGGTGTCGTTCCTGTCGGGGGTCAAAAAAAAGCGGATTTTTGTCACTCGCTCTCTCCAGCCAGATTAACCCCTGTCTATCTTCGTATAGCGTTACCAGCTCCCTGAGTTGTTCCCCATTGCTGATGGCTATGGGTGTGCATTGCTCGACAATGGTTCGGTCGGCTGAAATGCGGAAGATGTCGTTATCGCAGCAAAGCCAAAGCCGCCCCGCCCGATCTTCCAGAATCACGTGTGGAAACGGAATGGGTTTGCCATCGGCCGTTCGACCATCGAACCAATTGATTTGTCCGGTATTAGGGTTAAAAACCCGCAGCCCGGTTTGGTCTGGAACGCCCATCCAGATCAGGCCCCGACGATCTTTGCAGAGGCCGTTAATCGTATTGAGACCATCCGTGGCGTTGATGACAGGCACCCCGGATTTAGTTACCGTCGGAAAGCACCGCCAACGGTTGCTGGTTCGGTCAAACTGCTCGAATCCAGCCGTTGTGCAAACGTAGATATAGCCGGGAACCACTAGAATCGGCGACAGCGGGTTGCCCTGCAACTGCCCTGACTCGCCTGGTTTGGGCAAAAAACGGACAGTACGGCCGGTTTTGGGGTCGAACCGATTCATGCCATAATCGCTGCCGATCCAGAGATAACCGGATTCATCGCGTTGAAGAAACCGAAGCTTATCCGACGATAAACTGGTTTTGTTGGTGGGCAGGTGTCTAAAATGGGCCACGTTGCCCGTTCGCTGATTGTAGGCATTCAGGCCACCGTCGCGGGTGGTTATCCAGAACGTGCCTCGCTCATCCTGAATCATATCCGCCACCCGCGCCGAGGAGAGGGAGTTCAAATCCGCCGGATCGGAGCGCACCGTTACGATCTCATGGCCGTCGTACCTGCTCAGGCCACTGCCGGTGACGAACCAGAGAAAATCGTCGCGGTCAGTAAAGAATCGATTGATGGTTATTTGATTTCGGTTGCGGCCCAGCGTCTCTTTTGGGGGTTCGTCGAAGTAAAGCACTGTGGATTGTGCCTGCCCGGCGGACGCGGACAGGCACAATAGCAGGAGGAGCCACCTAAAAACAACGTATCCATTCATGTTGACCGGTTTGTTAGTCCAAGCTACGTCACTTGTCTTTCTGATCCTCGTTGTTAATATCGCGGATGCAGATAAATTTCCCGTCGCGTTTTTCAAAAATGCCCATGTATTTTCCGGTGCTCACTACGTTGCCAGCCGCGTCTTTAATCGTTGTCTTCCCGACTTCGGTCACCAAGTTGCCATCGCCGTACACGTCCATCGTCTCGTAGGAAACCGTAGTTCCGGCCTTACGCGCTTTCATACTGTTGAGCAACACCTGCCGGATAGCAGCCTTTCCTACGGACATGGGTTCGTCATCGGCCATTTCTACGGCATCATCTGCGTGAGTGCCATTACTTTGTCGATGTCCTTGGCGGTTGTGGCACTGGCCCACTCGGTTTCGATGGCTTGTATCTCCGTTTTGATGACGGCCATATCGGGTTTTGCAGCTACCTGCTCAGTTGCAGTTTCCTGTTTTTGGGCAGGGGCGTTGCAACCAGTAACGCAGACAGACATAATGGCAACAACGGCCAGGAGTAGCATAAATGGGTTGGTTTTCATGGTTTTATATTTAGACGATTTAGGGCACCTTCACTAAGCGACGGTAGAGTTCAACGGCTTTTATTTTCTCGTACACCATACCCAATTTTTTATCTGCTTCCTGAAACGATTTGTCGTCGTGGATTTTCTGATACGCTTCGGTATTTGGCCAATTGCCCTCGAAGAAGTAGCGGTATTTGTCGGTTCCTTTTCCCTCTACTTTGTAGAATGTGTATCCGGCGTTACTGTAGCCTAAGCGTTTAATAACCGTGTTCAACTCGCCAATCACCGCCGACAGCTGGGCCTCCGTTACACCCGTCGGCATATCGAAAAGGTGGATACTTTTGAGTTGAGTCGTTGACGTTTGCTGAGCTTGTGCAGAGGCCGACATGCCGAGGCTAACCAGTAGCCAAAGTGCAGATAGTGAAATCAGGAGTTGTTTCATGGATTTGATTGTTTGGTTTGACTGTTTTAAGATTGATCTCTCAGCATGCTAAGCTGGGCTTGTTTGTTTTACTCGACTATGAATCAGGTGCCAACAATGGTATTGACAAAAAGGGAAAGTGAAAATTGATTCTTTTTATTTATTGAAGCTGTTTTAACTTTCTAAAATCGAGTATTAGTTGGTGTGTTTTGTCATCCCAACGCAGGAGGGATCTTCGGGTGAGTCCCTAAAATTATCCTTTCCCGAAGATCCCTCCTGCGTTGGGATGACAAAAACGCTATTAAAACAAAAGTTTAAGCAGGCTCATTGATTTAATTCAAAAAAAAGCTACTTAGTGATTATTTATTTAGATAGTGAATCAGGTGAGTTTGAGTTAAAAAATGTTCTTTAGAAAAAGTAATATGCATTGGGAATGGGACTTCAATTGCCGTTTTTATTTAGTGAGTTTAGGACCAACAATCTCCATGTCATGTTCCTTAAATTGCTGCTCAAGAGTTTTTCCGTCCGTATATGCTGGATTCTTTCTATTGTAAAAAAACTCTTCCATTTTACCCGCAGGTTGGTAGGTAAGAATCATTTGGTGAGGACCTTCTCCAATCGTAAGAAAACAATGAGGAATATTTCTTGGTGCAAACGCAGTGTCGCCTTTTTTAAGATTAAATACCTCATCTCCAATTTTTACAAGGTAATTTCCTCTTGTGATAAAGAATACTTCGTCCTGATTAGGATGGATATGTAAAGGTGGGCCAACATCTACGGGATCATTCTCCTCTACAACATATAAACTATTGTTGGTGTCTTTACCTGAAACTTTACACTTCATATTTTTTTCCTTTCCAAAAATCGTATCCTCATTCCATCGGTCTTTATCAGCATTTACTTTAAATCCTCCTTTTAGTAATCTAAGTTTCTCTTGGGCCTTTGTAAGAAAAGGTGTGATCGTTGCAATCGGTACTATCGAGAGAAACAACTGAATTAATTTTCGTCTTTGCATATTGAGTCGATTTTCATTTTTTAAATAGATAACTTTAGTGCCACTTTTTGCAATACAATGTTAGCAGCAGTTTCTTTCCTCGCAATTATGTCAAAGGTAAACCTGCAAACCATTTTGCGAATGTTTCCCAAAATGCGATTTGTACCTGAAAAATGATTAAGGAATGTACGAGAATATAAAAACTAAGAACAAGCGGGAAAATCCATCTGCCTTTTTTCTGTTTTCTTTCGACAATCATTAAAGCGATTAAAATGGCATACACAAATCCGATTGTTGTAATACTAAATCAGAATCTTCATGTCGTATATTAGCCAGATGGATTATACGACTAAAATTA
>NZ_BAAHBI010000033.1:0-54922 GCF_054776755.1 Spirosoma litoris
CAAATCAATCAGATTTGTGGTCACAAACTACAACCTATCATTACAAGTTTAGAACTACCCTGGATAAATGGCATCACGCGAAGATGCTTCCTGCGTCAGCATGACAAAAAATCACAGTCAACTTCCAAATAGATTCGTATCCAGAAACGCATTCCGGAATTTCCCCTGCGGATCGTACTCCTTCATGAGCTGCTTGAACTCTGGCAACTTTTCATAACGCGACTGTAATTGCACAGGTGCCAACGTAAACAATTTCCCCCAGTGTGGGCGAGCTTTAAATGGCGCTAACTCTTTCTCAATCATTGGCAGCACTTTTTTGACCGAAGCCCAGTCCTGTTTCCAGGTAAAGTGAATGGCTAAGCTCGGTTGCTTGTAGCAAGGGCTCATCCAGAAATTATCAGCATCGATAGTGCGCAACTCCGTAATCATGAGGTGCGGACTGATATGGGCGTTTAGCTTCTCAACCGCCATGATGGCCTCAACCGCATTCTTACGCGGAACGAAATACTCCGATTGCAATTCCTTACCACTGCTGGGCGTGAATCCCATTCGGAAGTGCGGTAAGCGTTCGTACCAGGGGCCGGGGACGCCCATTTGCTCCGTACAATTAACGGCCGATAATTCGGCAATAGGGTGTAAGTTCTTTGTAGCCCGTTTGGCGCCGTAAAACTCTGGCTTGGCATCAAATGTCTTCCCTTTCTCAATGCGGCTTTTTATCCAGACTTCGTTAATTCGTTTTTTTTGCCAATCGGTAAACAGGCTCACGCTGTAGCCAGCCGATACAATGGCCTCGAAATGCTGTTGAAGCTGCGCCAGCGGCAAGTTTTCATAAACATCCTGCCGCATCATAAACGTCGGTTGAATGTCGAGCGTGACTTTTGTAACAACGCCCAGAGCACCCAGGTGAACAACAGCTGCGCGGAACGTTTCGCCATCTTTGGCCCGCGATACTGTGCGAACCTCGCCTTTAGCCGTCACGATTTCCATAGCGGCAACGGCCGTCGAGAGGTTACCATTTTTCACGCCCGAACCGTGCGTTGCGGTGGCACAGGCACCTGCAATGGAGATGTGGGGCAATGAAGCCAAGTTATGTAAAGCAAACCCTTTTTTATCGAGATAGGGGGCCAATTGGCCATATTTCATGGTGGCATCGACCGTTACAGTATGCGCTTTAGTATCCAGCGAAATAACGTCGTCCATATCTCCCAGCGAAATAAGGTTATCCTTACTGTCGGCAATACCATTGAAACAGTGGCGCGTGCCGAGTACCTTCAGCTTAGGGTATTTTTTCACCAATTCCTGAACCTGTGGAATCGACTTGGCTTTATATAGTTTATCGGTACTATACTGGTAATTACCTGCCCAGTTTTTGAGTTTATCATCTGCTGCCCAACTCGTTAGTGGAGCCAGTATAGGAGTTGCCATTAATGCGGAGGATAATTTCAGAAAGGTCCTTTTTTTCATTGGTATAGGGTTTTTCGCTAAACTAATTGGATAATTTGACAATATTACGTTCCAAAACGAATATCCCTAAATACCTTATGCCTACCTACGTAGCCGCTATTGACCAGGGAACAACCAGTACCCGCTGTATCGTATTCGACCGACAGGGTCAGATTGTTTCTGTGGCGCAGAAAGAACATAAACAAATTTATCCACAACCGGGCTGGGTTGAGCATGATCCTGAAGAAATATGGCGAAATACGCTTGAGGTCGTTGCCTTGGCCCGCATCAAAGGCAAACTCTCCGTGCAGGACATTGTCGCCATTGGTATCACTAACCAACGCGAAACTACGGTTGTCTGGAATCGAAAAACAGGTAAACCTTACTACAATGCGATTGTCTGGCAAGACATGCGAACAGCTGATTTAGTCGCTCAATTCTCAACGACCGGAGGCCAGGATCGTTTTCGGGCGCAAACGGGCTTGCCACTGGCAACCTATTTTAGTGGACTAAAACTCAAATGGCTGTTAGACAACGTGCCGGGGCTTCGAGCTGATGCCGAACGGGGTGATGCGCTATTTGGCAATATGGACACCTTTGTCGTCTGGAATCTGACCGGGGGGCCACACGGAGGGCTGCATCTAACCGACGTAACGAACGCTAGCCGGACTCAATTAATGAATCTCAAAACCCTCGATTGGGACGATTCACTACTCACTGACTTTACCGTGCCACGCGCCATGCTTCCACAAATTCGGCCTAGTAGTGAGGTATATGGCAATGTGACTTCAGAGGTGTTACCGGGCGTTCCGATTGCGGGTATTCTTGGTGATCAGCAGGCGGCTTTGGTTGGACAAACCTGCTTTGAGCCAGGACAAGCCAAAAATACCTACGGCACCGGTTGCTTCCTCCTCATGAACACGGGCGCCGAACTCCGTGAATCAACTTACGGCTTGCTGACCACCGTGGCCTATCAGTTCCAGAACGAGCCTGTTCGGTATGCGCTTGAAGGCAGTGTTGCCATTACAGGGGCACTGGTGCAGTGGCTTCGGGACAATCTGGGTATTATCAAGAAGAGCACAGATATTGAAACACTAGCACGTTCAGTGGATGATAACGGAGGTGCCTATTTTGTGCCTGCTTTTTCGGGTCTATATGCGCCCCACTGGAAAGCCGATGCTCGTGGTGTTATTGCCGGATTGACGCGCTTCGTCAATAAGGGCCATCTGGCCCGTGCCGTTTTAGAAGCTACTGCTTATCAAACGGTTGATGTAGTCCGGGCGATGGAGCAGGACGCAGGTGTTTCGCTTAAATCGCTTCGTGTGGATGGTGGTATGGTGGTCAACTCGCTCCTGATGCAGTTTCAGTCCGATGTTCTGAATGGTCCCGTCGTTTGTCCGCAAATGACCGAAACCACTGCACTCGGTGCCGCTTATGCCGCTGGACTAGCTGTAGGATACTGGCAAAATCTGGACGACTTACGTCAGAACTGGGGCATCGCCAAAACCTATGAACCCGACATGGACGAAACCCAACGGGCAAAACTCATGCGGGGTTGGCAAAAAGCCATCGAGCGATCGTTTGGTTGGGAAGAAAACAATTAATGTATGAAGTAGGATATAGGATGTATGATGTGGCCGACGCGAAAGCAATATATCATACATCCTATATCATACATCTTTCTTCAGTTCCTCGGCTAATACCAAGCGTGTTTGTGGTAGGCTTTGTGGGTATTCATCCCGAATGAATGCGATTAGCTGTTCGCGCATATGGCAGCGTAGGTCAAAAGCCGATGGTGCATCTGGCGCTGATACTAATATGCGTATCTGAATACAAGTTGGCGTGGTATCGGTCACCTGCACGGCAAACGCATCGCCCGTCCAGAGTGGATCGTTTTCGGCAATCTTTCGAGCTTGTGCCCGAATTCTATCGACAGGAACGTTATAATCCAGATAGAGAAAAACTGATCCAACAATAGACGCGTCGGAACGAGTCCAGTTCTCAAACGGAGTTTCGACAAAATAAGTAATTGGCAAAATCAATCGACGACGGTCCCAAAGTCGGACAATCACGCTCGTCATGTTAATTTCTTCGATACGTCCCCATTCTTTTTCGACAACCACGGCGTCATCTAACCGAATTTGTTGATTAAAGGCAATCTGAATACCGGCCAGCAAATTGGCGAGTGTTTTCTGTGCGGCAAAGCCAATAACGACCGATACAACACCTGCCGATGTCAGTACACTCAGCCCTACTTTTCGGCTTCCCTGAAACGAGATAAGCAGCAGCGAAGTCCCCAGGATGATCACAACAATCGCAATCATCCGGCGAAAGAACCGAACCTGCGTAACAAACTTCCGCTGCGAAAGATTGACATCTTTCGTGGTATCATATTCATTGATCAGCCGCAATTCACCAACCTTCAGAAGCTGAATAACCAGCCAGGTAGTGGCAATCAGAAACAGCATTTCGGCTGTTTTATCGGCAACGGGATGCCGACGCAGAAAACGCTCCGATTGTAGATTGGTTGCCAGTAAAAAAAATAAGGAAGGCACAAATACCCAGAATGCCCAGCGTGCATAAATCTTGAGCAGCCCTAAGGTTCGGAATGGCCGACGACGCACAATAAATCGGATAATTTGCGTCACCACAAGGTCGACTGCTAATCCCAAGACAACGGCGGTTATTAATAAAATCCATCCCGACAAATCACGATTGGGAATGTAGCCAAACCAACGGACCACCGCCCGTATCCATAGATCTAATTGCTGCTGCATAGACAATTCTAAATTACTTATAGTCTAAACGGCTTTAGGCTGTTGAGTGTCTTCATTCTGATTAAGTTTTGTGGTTTACTGCCACACCCAAAGCGGCTTAAAACTATTGTCGGGCGATTCTCCGATCAGGATTCGCCCGCTTTTCTCGACCCACGCGTGAGCTTCAAAAGTATGCTTTTTCTGAACCCCCACAATTAGCTCAATCCCTTTATCTTTCCTTAAGAAATAAGCCAATGCCAACGCCTGAGGCAAACAAACAGCCGACAACGTGCCGCTTACTTTCTGTATAGCCCAAACCCGTTGGTCAATCAATTTATCAGATGTACTGGAAGATTTCTTTACCGCTAGGAGCTTCCCATATAGCGTTCTGAACTGTTGAAACGATAGCAATTTTAGCCCTAGTCGCACTAAAGTCAAAACCATAGCCGTGTGTATGAGCAGTAACTTATCGGTAAGGGTTAAGTTAGAAAACTCTCGCAACCGTTTCCACCAGTTTTTCATACATCAAGCAGACTAGCCATTCCTCAGTAAGCTCTATTGTTATTTCTCCACCACTCTATCTAAGCACGTAGTTTACGACGCCTAAAATTAATGGGGAAGAAGCTATTCTCGTCAAATCTCAACTACATTCACTACAACAGGATCGAAAAGATTTGGTGGTAAAGCCAATGTTCTCTTAGTCCTTTTTGGGCAACATACATCTAAAGGGTGCTCTTATTTGATTGATTAGTTGGCTGTTATATACATTCGAATGTTTAATTTCTTTATAACCTATATAAAAAATTCATATACAATTTTATTATAAATTTTCAATTTAAATTATGTACTTATCAATGAACATAAATAAATAATACAAAAACGTATCGTTTTCCAACATTGTGCTTTTAATTTATAGACTAAATGTTCACCAATACACTTCAAACTTTATCATCTGTCTTTCATTGACCCATTTTTATTATGTTCAGAAAACTACTCTTCGTTCTATCTTTTCTTTTGGTAACGCATGCGTTACGAGCCCAGACACAGACACCTGTATCTTTAACAGGTACGGCCTATACCGAAACATTTGATGGCATTAGCTCAGGACTTCCCTCGGGGTGGGCCACAACTACTGGAGCATCTACAACTGCACTTGGCACGTCGGCCACTCCTGTATCAACAACCACAGCCTGGAACACTCTCACTGGTAACTTCAGGAATGTAGCTTCAGCCGATGGATTAACAGCCACTAGCACTACCGGTAGTCAAGGCAGTTCGACAGACAGAGCTATTGCCGTTCGGCAAACAGGTTCTTTTGGCGACCCAGGCGCGGCTTTCAGCTTAAGATTAACAAACACTACTGGTTTACAAGATTTTAAACTTTCATTAAAGCTTCAATCACTTGACCAATCTTCTCCAAGAACAACAACCTGGGCCATCCAATACGGTTTGGGAAATTCGCCAACCAGTTTCACAACAGTAGCTACGCAGGCAATTGGTGGTTCTACATTTTCCAATAATACGGTAAATTATGAATTCGGTTTCGCGCTCGACAATATTGGGCAGAATGTCTGGATCAGAGTTGTTGCGTTAACGGCTAGTACTGGAAGTGGTAACCGGCCAACTACGGGTCTTGATGACTTTTCATTAACCTATTCAGCGCTGAGTAATAACCCAAGAATTGCGGTTTCGGCTACGTCATTGCCAGCAATGGTCTATACAGTTGGTCAAACACCAACGTCAACTACGTTCACAACGGCAGGCAAAAATCTTAATCCAGCAACGCCAATCGTTGTTACGCCACCAGCGAACTATGAAGTTTCGACAGATGCCAACTCTGGTTATACAACAAGCCCTCTCGCCCTTACTCCTGCTGGCGATGGTTCTGTAAATCAGACTATTTATACTCGCTTAGCGTCTGGCCTTTCTTCCGGTGCTTACTCAGGAACCGTTACAGTAGCCACTACAGAGGTAGCTGGCGCAAAATCAATTGCGGTTAGTGGAAACGTATACCCTAGTAGCGGCAGTGGTCCTTGCGGCATTTCTACCGCCATTAGTGCTGTCCGTGGCGCTGCCGATAACGTAACCTTCACCGTTACAGGTCGCGTTACGTCCAACATTGGCACCAACATGTACATCCAGGATGCAACGGGCGGGCTATTACTTTATACGGGTAGTGGTACTACGATAGAAATACCGGAAGTAAGTATTGGCGATGAAGTACAGGTAACGGGTGTAATAACGACCTATCGTACAGATAGAGAGTTACAACAATTTACGGGTTGTTTCGTAAAGACAACCTCTAGCAATGTTACACCAACGTCGACTACCGTTACGCCAACCACAGTTTGTGATCATAAAGGTGAGTTAGTCACACTGCCAAGTGTAACCATTAGTGCGCCCGCTGGAACTGCTTTTACAGGTGGGGCAAACTATACACTCGTTGGTACCAGCACTGTTTTACGAATTCAGAACGGAACAGACCTAGTTAACGCAACCCGCCCTTCTGGCAGCTTCGATCTTACAGGGGTTGTTAGCCTGTTTGATAATGTTTGTCAAATATTACCTCGTTCAACAGCTGATGTCCCAGGCTCAACTCCAACTGCAGCTTCCTGCCCAGAAGTAGGAACAGGCGGATCGGGCACTGCCGTTACAGCTACCCTGGATGTTGCCTGGTGGAACGTTGAGTGGTTGGGTAATACGGGCTTTGGTCCTACCAATGAAGCACAACAACAAAGCAATGTTGCTGCACAACTTCAGACTATGAACAAGGATATTTACTGTCTGGAAGAGATTTGTGATCTTACAAAACTGGACGCTATCGTTGCTACGTTAAATGCAGGCACCGGTAAATCGTACACCTATACATGCGGTGCTGACCCAAGTCGTCCTTCTCCAAGACCTGCTATTTATTATTCCCACTGGTTTGATTCTCCTGAAGTACCGGGCGATGCAACTACCTATGCTCAAAAAGTATGTTTTGTGTATGATCAGGCTATAGTTACTAACGTATCGGCTACGCAAATTGTGCCAGCTAGTTTAACAGACGCAGGATCGAGCGACTGGGCATCCAACCGTTTTCCTGTGTTAATGAATTGCGATGTGACCATAAATGGCATCAAGAAAAACCTTAAGCTAGTTGGTGTTCACGCCAAGTCGGGCTCCGATAACTCGTCGTATAGCCGTCGTATAGCTGATTTCAATTCCTTAAGGACTTATCTTGACACAAACTATCCGAACGATAATATCATGATTATGGGCGACTATAATGATGATGTAGATCAATCAATTTACATTGATGCTGCTACCAGCGCAACGAATGTTACGTCATTCAGCGCTCTATCAACTTCGGCAAATTATACTGTGGTCACCAAGCAACTAAGCAATTGTAATGTTCCCAGTACGGCTTCTTATCCTGACATCATTGACCATTTGACTGTGTCGAATGAGATTAGCACGAACGGAACATTTACAGCAAGTGGTATCCAATATATAACGAATTCTGTCAATAATGTTCGCCCTGTTACAGGAGGTACCACTACATCCGATCACTATCCGGTAACAGCCCGGTTCCTATTGGCTGCTCCCGATTTAACACCTACGCTCGATCTGCCACAGGCGAATTTTAACACGAGTACTACCAATAACTTTGCAGCCTATATTACTGAAGTAGGTGGCAATCTGCCAACCGCAGGAAATACAGTAATTACGATTACGGCACCTACGGGCTATACAATTGGCTTCGACAATACAATTACCAGCATCAATGTAACAGACGGCACTACGAACCTTCCGGTTGATAACACCAAATGGAGCGTTACAAATAATGTCTCTAACATCCAGCTAACCCTGACGCTCCCAGCCGGACAGCCTATTGGTGTAAGTGGCAAATCGACGCTTGGCTTCAGTCTCACACGTACGACGGCTAGCCCAGGTAGCATTTCAAGCGTTACGGTTAACGTTAGCAATGATGCTACACAGGCGTACGATAGTAACATAACCAATAACGTATATTCCCGCATTATCAGCGGCCTGTAGGTTCAGGCGTTATTTCTCATACAAAATAAGTAGGCCGATCGTCTTAGAGATGATCGGCCTATTTGCTTTGTATGATACCTCTTTTATAAATGCTCTCTTTACCTATAATTTTTGCCTGATTTTCATTAGAGCACAAATTTCCTAACCTTAAAATGTATCTATAATTCTCAATAAATGTATCTATTTTTGTAAACTACGTACATAGATAGGTATATGAAAAAATTACTACTGATCCTGTTATATCTATATTCATTGACAAGTTTTGCTCAGGTGGCAACCTACACCTTCACAAGCGCTGATCCTGGCAACCAAACTTCCAAAGCTGTCACGTCTAACGATGCGAACATTACAGCTTCCGATATTACACGAGGAACAGGAATTACCGCTGTTGCAGCCGCAAGCAGTATTAATTCCTCTGGCTGGACTGGTTCGGCGCAAGATGCAACTGATTATTATGAATTTACCCTAACCCCAAATACGGGTTATCAAATGAATTTGACGGGTTTAAATCTGACTGAGCGCAGATCAAACACTGGTCCAACGACTTACCTAATCGCTTACAGCATTGCAGGAGGCAGTGAAACCACGGTATCTACAGGACCATTGTCCGGTACTGTTGATGCTACACTTAACATCAGTTTGAGCATACAAACGGCGCAGTCGATTCGATTCCGAATCTATGCCTGGGGAGCGACTAGCAACTCAGGAACCTTACGACTAAACCAGACATTAACCGTTACTGGAGCTGCCCCACTTCCAGTCAAACTTATTACATTCTCTGGTCAATCCATTGATAATGCTGCTGTCTTAAACTGGTCGACAGGTTGGGAGGTAAGAAATGCAGGGTTTGATATTCTACGAAGCAGCACAATCAATAACTTCGAAAAAATAGGATTTGTAGATGGAAATGCGACGACACAGGAGATATCCGTTTATTCATTTACCGATCTAAATGTTCAAAATGGACAAGTGTATTATTATCGACTCAGACAAAACAATGAAGACGGCAGCTCAGAACTATCGAATATTATTGCTGTACGTATACGATCTGATATGAGTCTGTCAACTGCAATTCCAATTGTTTACCCTAACCCAAATCAAGGCAGTTTTTCACTTTCAACACAGGGGCTTGATATCACTAAGATTAGCCTTTATAACGCTAGCGGAGTTGAAATCCCAATCACAGTCAACAACACAAAAGACTCTAGCACGCTCGCTATTGAGGTTACTAGACCAATAGCGAGTGGTTTATATATTCTGCGGTTCCAGACAGCCGACGGCGCGCATCAAGCAGCTAGTAAAGTCCTGATTAATTAATTTTTGGGGAAATATCGAAAGAGCATTAAGCCAACAATGGTTTTACTACATTGCCATGTACATCGGTTAGGCGATAACGCCGTCCCTGGCTTTTGAAAGTAAGTTTTTCGTGATCAACGCCGAGCAGATGCAGGATAGTTGCCTGGAAGTCATGCACGTGAACAGGCTCCTTAACTACGTTATAACCAAAGTCGTCCGTTTCACCATAAACCATGCCTTTCTTGACGCCAGCCCCAGCCATCCAGACCGAAAACGCACGTGGATGGTGATCACGCCCGTAGTTATCGCGCGTGAGCTTTCCCTGTGAATAAGCGCCACGGCCAAATTCGCCACCCCAGATTACAAGCGTGTCATCGAGCAAACCGCGCTGTTTCAAATCTTGAATAAGGGCCGCCGAAGGTTGATCAACGCTCTTCGCCTGGATTTTAATATCGTTGGGCAAGTTGCCGTGCTGATCCCATCCCTGATGGTACAACTGCACGAATTTCACATCCTTTTCAACGAGCTTTCTGGCCAGCACACAGTTAGCTGCAAACGTCCCCGGCTTCCGACTGTCGGGGCCATACATATCGAAAATATAATCGGGCTCTTTCGAAATGTCGAGGGTTTCCGGAACGGATGTTTGCATTCGATAGGCCATTTCGTACTGTGCCATCCGACTATTGATTTCGGGGTCCAATACGTGTTTAAATTGCTCTTGATGCAGTTTCCCCAGATAATCGAGCATTCGCCGACGACTGGACTTATCAATACCAGGCGGATTGTTGAGGTAATAAACTGGATCCGGTCCCGAACGAAATACAACTCCCTGATGCACAGAGGGCAAAAATCCATTACTCCAGAGCTTGGCATAGAGCGGCTGATCGCCATCACGACCTTTGGAAAGAAGTACTACAAACGAAGGCAAATTCTGATTATCCGAGCCTAATCCATAACTAACCCAGGACCCCAACGAAGGTCGCCCGGCTTGTTGGCTACCCGTCTGAAAGAACGTTACAGCAGGGTCGTGGTTAATGGCTTCGGTATGTAACGAACGAACAAAAGTCAGATCATTGGCGATACGAGCCGTGTGGGGTAGCAATTCACTAATCCACATCTGGCTGGGACCATACTGAGCGAATTTATATTTCGATGCGGCCAGTGGAAACCGACTCTGGCCCGCACTCATGCCCGTCAGCCGTTGCCCGTTCCGCACCGATGCAGGCAAATCCTGCCCCCACATGGCTTCGAGCTTCGGTTTGTAATCGAATAACTCTAATTGGGAAGGCGCCCCACTCTGGAACAAATAAATGACTCGCTTTACTTTCGGCGGGAAATGGGGTTTCCCGACGGCAGGATTTTCACCCGGCGTGGACTCGCCGGGGCCAGCACCGCCAAATAGATTCGTTGGATTCAATAACGAAGCCAGGGCAATTGTGCCTAAGCCTGCACTCGCCTGACCCAGAAAATTCCGACGGCTTAACTGGTCATGAAGTTGGTCCTGAATATCCATAGCCCTTTACCGTTTTATGATCGCTTCGTCAAAGTTCATTATTGTACTGGTTACTACTGTCCAGGCAGCTAATTCGACTGGATTGAGCTTTTGGTCAACCGGGTACTCCCCTACTGATAGCAGCTCCGTTGCTCGTTTCGGATTCTGTTTAAAATCGGCCAGTTCGTCCGCATAAAGCTGCTCCATCAGCGCTAGTTCTTCGGGTCGGGCTGGCCGACTGATCACGGATTTAAAAATCTCGTTGATCGTTTGCTTCCCCTGTTTCCACGCCCCTTTTCCTCCTTCTTTTTGGGCCAATACGCGGGCAGCTTCTACAAACTGCGGGTCATTTAGCGTAACAAGTGCCTGCAAAGGCGTACTTGTTTTCTGGCGCTTCACAATACACGTATGTCGTTCAGCCGCATCGAAATTGAGCATCATGGGGGCAGGCGACGACCGTTTCCAGATCGTATACATCGACCGACGGTATAAACTATCGCCGTGATCCTGTTCGTATTTAACCGCATTCCGAGTCGCAAGGGCTTCCCAGATGCCCGACGGCTGATAAGGCAGAACACTCGGCCCGCCAATCCGTTGCGTCAGGAGACCACTTGCCATTAAGGCATTGTCACGAACTTGTTCGGCCGACATTCGGTAACTAGGCCCACGCGTAAGGAACATATTTTCGGGGTCGGTTTCCCGCGCTTTTTCGGGCACTGCGGATGCCTGCCGATACGTGGCCGACATGACAATGAGCTTGTGCATTGCCTTTGCATTCCAGGCATCGGGCGTGCCTTCTTCACCACGGAATTTAACGGCCAGATAGTCCAGCAATTCTGGATGACTCGGCAAGGCACCCTGGTTACCAAAATCATCGCTGTTTTTAGCTAAGCCCTGGCCAAAATACTGCTGCCACATCCGGTTCACCATAACCCGGCTAAACAATGGATTTTTGTCAGACAGAAGCCATTTCGCCAGACCAAGCCGATTCTTTGGCGTTTCGTCATCCATTGGATTGAGGCTATGCAAAACGGCGGGCGTCACTACTTCGGCGGGGGCATCGTAAGCACCCCGTTTCAACAAATGTGTTTCGCGTGGCACCGATCGTTCCTGCATAATCATGAGCTGATCGGAATTGGTGTATAGCATAAGCTGTTCACCCCGTAGCTTCATGGCTTTGGCATAATCGGCCCGGTAAACAGGGTCCTGATTTGTCACATAGTATGTATACAACCCCGTTCGCTGAGCGGGTGTCCGGTTGGCAACAGGCGTTTTGAGAGCTATAGCCAAGGCATCCGCCTGTCCCGCTAGGGCGGGCACTTCGAGCGGGGTCAGGCAACGTTTGTAGATACGAAGTTCATCTACAGCAAAATCCTTGTAGAAATTATCGTGCATCCGACCCACATAAAAATTATGCTGAGCCCAATGAGTCAGATTTCGGCCGTAGACCATGCTGTGAATCAGGTTGTCTGCAATTACGTTGGTCCGAACGGGGCGACCATTGATGTACATCGTAATGCCTTTTGCCTGTCCCGTTCCATCGTAGGCAAACGCAATCTGAAACCACTGATGTACAGGCACTTTATCAATCGTTTCAATGTCGATGGCATTGGCAGGCCAAACGTGGCTAAACGCTAGTTTTAGTCGACCATCGGCCAACAGGTCAAGCTGATACCCACGCTGACCATCCATTGGGCCAGTGGTCCGGCCTAACAAGGTAAGCGCCATGCCTGGTTTTGCCAGATTGAACCAGCTACTGATGGTGAACGGCTCATTTTGCTCAAAAGCACCGAATTTGCTGGGCAACTCGATATAGCTATCACCACCCAGATAACGGGCCTTGCCGAAACGCCCCGGCACCTGATAAGCCACCTTGTCGGGATCACCACCTAGGCGGGCGGGCAGGGTATCATTTACCGAATTGGCAAACGCGTTACGAGGGTCTTTCCAAAGCTCTTCTTTTGTTTTAGGCTTTGGCGCTTCTTTCTTCTCAGCTACCTTGACTTCTGGCTTTTTGAGTTTCGCCCGCGCTTCCTCTTCTTTCTTTTTCTGAGCCTCCTCCTGCTTTCGCTTCTCGTTCTGGGCTTTCACAAATGCACTGATATCCGCCCGATCTGCTTCATCGAATGTATAATGTGCCAACAAGCCCGAATCAATGGTGGATATTGAATGAGTCTTGGCTAGCCACTGCCCAAAGCGTTGCTGATAGTCGGGCCGATTCGGATTTAGTTTTTGCTCAAGGGGCGTAAGCTGCTCACGGATAAATTTCAACTTGGCATCGGTTTCAGGCTTTGTCAACGTGATCGTTGGAGCCGCTTCGCCATTGTACGGGATTTGTCCCCGCTCATTGTTGCTATTGAAAAAGGCAAACAGCGAATAGTAATCTTTCTGGCTGATTGGATCGTATTTATGGTCATGGCAACGAGCGCACTCCACCGTTAGCCCAAGCATGGCTTTACCGAATGTATTCGTTCGGTCGGCGACATACTCTACCCGGTATTCTTCATCGACAATACCGCCTTCCTGACTTTGCTGGTGATTTCGGTTGAAGGCCGTTGCAATCAGTTTTTCTTTCCAGTCGGCCGATGCTTTCAAATTGGGCAATAGATCGCCTGCCAACTGCCAGGTAATGAACCGATCAAATGACAGGTTATGGTTATACGCCCGAATGACCCAATCGCGATAAGGCCAAATGGTTCGTAAGCCATCGTCCTGATAACCGTCTGTATCGGCATAGCGAGCCACATCGAGCCATTCAACCGCCTGACGCTCCCCATAATGAGGACTTCTTAGCAAGCGATTGACGACCTTTTCGTAGGCATTTGGGGATTTATCGGCTAGAAATGCATCGACTTCAGCGGGCGTTGGTGGAAGACCCGTCAGGTCAAGCGTCACACGGCGAAGTAAGGGCGTCTTATCGGCTTCAGGGGCGTGCGACAAGCCTTTCGCTTCCTGTTTAGCCAGAACAAATCGGTCGATGTCATTTTTCACCCACTGCTCATCCTTCACTTTCGGAATCTCCGGCAAGGTTGGGGCAATGAGCGACCAATGTTCTTTATATTCCGCCCCCTGCTCAACCCAGCGAATAAGGATCGCTTTTTCTTCTGTGGTTAGTGTCAGATTGGATTTTGGCGTTGGCATCATCACATCAGGATCGGTGCTAATGATGCGATTAACAAGTTCGCTCTTGGCTAAATTACCCGGCACAATAGCCGTATGACCACTTTTCGCCAAGGCTTCATAGGCGCCCTCGGGCGTATCTAAACGCAAACCTGCCTGTTGTTTCGCTTTGTCGGGACCATGACAGGCAAAACAACGATCTGATAAAATTGGCTTAACATGCAGATTGTAATCAACTTTTTCAGGCAGACTTGCCTCAACAGCAACAATCTCTGCTGGTTTTTCAACGGAACTATGACAGGCCGTCAACCAGACAGACGCGCCGAATAGGCCAGCCGTTACGCCAAGGATAGTATATCGAAACCGTATATCAGACCAGACAAACATAGAATGAACCGCCAAAACGGAGGAACGGATTGACAATGAAATGATTTTACAAAAATAACGCCGAAACGCCCATAAAAATCATACTATATTTTCGCGTTGTCAGGCTATTTTGCTCTTTAACAATACTGGTATTAGGTATTGAAAATACAGAGGCTGTTTAAACTTTTCTTTCAATGGCTTTTTTGTCATCCCGACGCAGGAGGGATCTTCGGGGACAGATTAGCCAATAGACTCACCCGAAGATCCCTCCTGCGTCGGGATGACAAAAAAGCCATTGAAAGAAAAGTTTAAACAGGTTCATAGTCTCCTATCTAACGGCACCTATACCTGCGTTTTAAAAACAAGCATCAACTAACCTTACTTCTTCGACTCATTCTGTTTCGCTTCAACAGCGGTTGCTTTAGCCAATTCGGCAGCCTCTTTTTCACTGATTCCTCCAATAACCTCAAGGTTCGGCATGGCTTTTTTCAGGTTGGCGATACCTTGTTCTGTAACTTTGGTTTGCCAGAGATAAACAGTTTTCAGGTTTTTCAAACTCGCTAAATCGGCTAATCCAGCATCGGTTACAGCTGTTCCGTATAGGTTCAGGTATTCAAGGTATTCCAGTCCTTTGAGTTGTTTCAGTCCCGCATCGGTCACCTTCGTCTGCTCCAGATGTAGCTTCTGGAGATTTTTGAGCTTGGCTACCTGCACCAGGGTTGCATCTGTAATTTCGGTATCGCCTAATTTTAACCAGACAATCTGGCTACTCAACTTGGGCAGTAACTGCGCCTGTGTATCATTGAACGTGCGGGCATTAACCGCACTCACTTCCAATTGATTTTGCTCTTTCGAGAGGGGAAGCACCAACAGCCCAGCTTTCTTTAACTCATCAATGAGCTTCGGATCGGCCGCAGCCATCTTCATTGTTAGAACAGGGGATTCGGGAGCCGGTCCCGTTGTAACATTCGCCTTGCCCGTTTCAAGTGGGCCACCACCGCCTAATGAAGCTAATACCGGACGAATGGCGTCGTTGACTTTTACGTCCGACACTTTCTTGTCGAAGGGTGCACCCTGATCAATCCACCAGGTCAACAAGGCAATCTGTCCTTCCTCCAGTTGCGTTTTGCCTTTAGGAGGCATATGATGGTCATCGTCTTCAGGAAGCAGGCAGACCTTTATCAGATCACTGGCACTGCTTTTTCCGGCCACGAATACCGGTCCATCTTCCGACCCTTTCTTAATCATATCGGGTGTATCCAGTCGCAAGCCCGCTTTCGATTTGTCGGCGTTATGGCATTGTACGCAACGACTGTGTAGAATCGGATTGACTATTTGCTGGAAAACCATTGCCTGATTCACATCCGTGATTGGCTCCACTTTCAGCGCTGGCGTTTTAGCCGGAACACCAGCCAGTGTCCGAATTGGCCCTGGCATGTATTGCGTCAGGTAATCAGAGCCGTGTGTCAGGTTTCCACCAAGATGGCCAGTTGACAGTAGCAAAATCAGCGCGATACCTAAAGCAGGCAGGTACAGAAGTTGCGAAAATGATAGAATGCGTCCGAGATTCCCTGATTTGACACCCCATGCCACCCAGGCAAAAACAGCCACGCCAATGCCCTGCCACATGTGCGAGTCCAGCGTTTCGCCGTCGTAGCCCCCACCTAACGATAGCATATAGCCAAGCAAACAAGCCATCGTAGCGCTTACCGCCGACCAGAACAAGATCAGGGTAATGGTATGCTGACTTACCGAGTTACGTCGGGTCAATCGGTCCAATTCAAGAAGCCCGGCAATTAACAGGAAACCAATAGGTAAGTGAACAATGAGTGGATGAAAATGGCCCCAAAACAACACCCAATCGGATGGTTGTGCTGTGGCCTGCACTAAAATCAGGTTAGTCATAATCGGGCTACACTTAGGCTACTCGCTCTAATTTAATAGGATATGTTTTTTTAGATGCCCACTGAGCCACATAAATGCTGTCGTCGCCGTCGATTAGTACATCGTGCGGATGCAGGAATGCGTTCAGATTTCGGTCTTTCCGCTGCTCTACCAGTTTGTCATTTTGATAAACTGGCTCCGTTCCGCCTGGCGTTGAAATGACCCGATCATTTTTATCCAAAATTGTGATATAACCCGAATCTGGATACGCATCGGACGTACTCCGAAACACAGCTCCGTAGATATTTTCGCCGTGTATAACCGGGCGGCAAATGTATGAACCAGGCAACGCAATCGTCGACAGGTATTTCCCATCCAGTGTAAAGCGTTTCAGCGCATTATGCCGCCGATCCGTAACCAGAAGTGTTGGATTAGACGCTACCCGCCGATCGACCGTAATGCCGTGGCAGCAGTCGAAGGTTTCGTTAGTATCTCCTTTGCCCCCCCAATAGCGAATGAGTTTACCCGATTTATCAAACTGGGTCACGTAGTTAAGCCCGTAGCCGTCTACAACATAGATGTCGCCGTTAGCTGGGTTAACAGCCGTTTCGGTTGGTTTAAATTGAGTTGGGTAGTCATACTTCCCGGTTTCTTTCGGGTAGTCGATCTTCATCAGTTCACGCCCTTTCAAGTCGGTTTTAATAACCTGATGGCGATCCGTATCCGTAATAAGCAGGTATTGATCGTTGCCCTCGCCCCCAAGCGTCAGACCATGACCACCGGGATAGTCGTGCCCCCAGGTTTCGAGTAACTTTCCGGACTTATCGTAGATAAGAATATTATTTTTCGTCTCGTTAGTCAGCAGAATGATTCGTCCTTTGGCATCCAGAGCCATCTCGTGGCAGTCATTCACTGGATTTTTTCCTGCATCCAACACGCCCCAACCCGGTACAACCCGGTAGCGGAAGCTATTATGGCCAAGAATAGCTGGTTCGGCAGCTTGTCCAAACGACTTAGCAGATAAACCGGCCGGAATCGCAAGTCCAGCCGCTGTAATCAATGAGGTTTGCCGCACAAACGACCGGCGCGATAAGAAAGAAGCCATAGAGTAGTAGAGCGTTTCGTAAAAAAGGGAAGAGTACGTAAACTTTACTGCAATTAGGTCTACTCTATACCAATAGAAAGGTACTATCCAGATAATGTGTTGAGGCAACAAAAATCGGAAGCCTGCCAGTCAACTTATCGTTCAACTAGCAGGCTTCCGATTTTACAACTTAGTCGATCAACTTATTTCTGATCGTTATCGTCTGTTGAGCCACCGTTACCACGGCCTCGCCCCATATGACCTTTCATCGACTCAAATTTTGTAAACTGATCAGGTGTCAGAACGCCCTGTAGCTTGCTTTTAAAGTCATCTGCATTCGCCTTCAAGGCCTGATTCTTGGTTTTATTATCGTCGGTGCCTTTTTGAATGGCATCTATTTTCTGAGCCCTTGCCAACGACAAATCATACACTTTTTTAGACGTCGCTTCATCTAACCCCAACTGTTTCGTCATCCGGTCAGTCATTCGCTGAGCCCGGGTAGCCGGATCAGCAGCCTGATATGGCTGCATTCCCCGACCTTTTCCCATACGCGAACCCGCTTGAGCGGGAGCTGCGGGTGTAGCGGTTTGCTGTGCCAGCAATGGTAATGAGGACAGGGCGAGCAATAAACCGCTCAATGCAATTAATTTCTTAAACATGATCGTACCTGGTTAAATCCGATCATAAGACGGACAAATCCATCAACGGTTTAAGCATCGCTCTCAATTTAATTACATCTTAATTGAAGATACCTACAGGCCAGGCCGCGTTCAGCTTCAGCCCGTCGATACTATTAGAAATTAGTAATCAGCCTGGCAATTTGCTCAAGCCCTTTGACATCAACTTCACTGAAATCAGCAAGCTGATCACTGTCGACGTCCAACACCATCGACACATTTCCGTCCAGATCGAACACAGGCACAACGACTTCTGACTTTGATGCCGAACTACAGGCAATGTGTCCGGGAAACTGCTCAACATCGGGAACTAATATGGTTTCCTGGCGAGTGTAAGCAGCCCCACAAACGCCTTTACCAAACGCAATACGCGTGCAGGCAATTGGTCCCTGAAATGGCCCTAGAACTAACTGGTTATCTTTTTTGAGATAGAAGCCTACCCAGAAAAATCCAAACGCTTCTTTTAACGCTGCGGCAATGTTGGCCAGATTGGCAACGAGATCAGGCTCGCCTTCAACAAGCGCAGCTATTTGTGGAATCAGGCTCTCATAAATAGACTGACGATTTGTAGTTTGAGGAATATGAAGTGTTTCGGCCATGTATGGATTTACGAATTACGAGGTTCGATTGACGATTTAAGATATGTACTGATTTATAAAACGTAAACCGTAATTCGTACATCGTAATTCCCTTAGTTTCTCGTAAAAAACTGAATGAGTACAATACTTACCGTAGTGAAGAGCGTACTGGCAATGACCCGAATAAGCGTTGGGATAATAAGCGTTAAGCTGCTGGCTTCGATGAAGAACAACGCCGTATGGTGAATTAGGGCAAGAACGAGTACGTACCGAAAAAAGGCGCCTGTGCCTAGTTCTTTGAGCGAAAAAGCAATCCGCGATTCAAGTCCTGGCACATCGATTTGCGCTCGTACAACCAGCGGGCGACAGTAGGCCATCAGCACTGTAGCAGCCGCATGCATACCCAGTGTATTATAAAATGTATCGACAGTTATGCCCGTTATAAACGCGATAATCAGCAACCACGTTAAACTGGTTTCATTGGGCAGCAGTAGAATACAGGCGATATAAACAAAGCAGAACGCGTAATCGAACAATACCAGATTGCGGACCAGCAGAATTTGCAGAACCAGATACAAAAGGAAAAGTAAGATAGCGGATACGATTTCGCGAAAAGTCATTTTTAATTTGTCGATTGTCGATGGTCACCTGTCATCAGAAGTATATACTCGTTGCTGATAACGCCCAACTTATGACTTATTTTTCGGTTTCAACCTGTTTCTCTAACTGATCCTGTTCGGCCTGCAACCGATTTTCAACGACATACACGAACGATAAACTACTGAAATTCGTGGCCAAATCGAGGGTAAGATCGTGAAATACCCGATTCGGTTGTACGCCAATCGTTCGGACACGGCCCACCAAAATGCCCGGCGGAAATGTGGAGTTGCGATCAGAGGTCACCACAGAATCGCCTTTGCTGACGGGCTTTGTCAGCGAAATATCATTCAGTTTAATTAAGTGCGGGTCAACGCCATCCCACTTGGCTGTCCCGATTTCTCTGGCTTTTACCAATTGCGAAGAAACCAGATATTCTGAATGCAGAATGGATGTAATAACCGAAAAGCGCCGGTTGCAAATTTTCACTTTACCAACAACGCCCGTCGGCGAAATCACACCCATACCCGGCCGAATGCCATCGTCGGTGCCTTTATCAATCGTGATGTAGTTGTTCGCAAATTGGGTGGTGTTATTAACCACCTTCGCAACAACAAACTTAAAGCGATCGGCAAAGGCCGAATCGGCCTGATATTCGGCGGGAGCCGCCGGCTTGCTTTGAAGCAATTGGGTCAAGCGGGCATTGAGTCGTTGGTTTTCCAGCGCCAGATCAGCATTAACCTGTCGTAAGTTAGCGTATTGATTCGCTGCGTTCGACCAGGCCAGTACTTGAGCCGCGTACCGATTTGAAGTATTGAAGTAGGTAGCTCCCCAATAATTGCTGGTGTTGATGATGAAGTAAAAACAAAGTACTTCCAGCAACACAAACAAAATGAAGTTCCGACTTCGAATAAAAAAATCAACTAACTCTCCCATATAAATAAGTAACGCGGGTGGAAACCCGCGCCTTGTCAAAATGCTTTACTAGCAAGACAAAGCGCGGGTTTCCACCCGCGTTACAAGCTTAACTAATCAGTACAGACCGGTACATCTCCAGATTCTTGATCACTTCACCCGTTCCTTTTACAACGGCTTTGAGCGGATCATCGGCCACGTGAATTGGCAACTTGGTTTTAGCACCCAGGCGTTTATCGAGGCCATGCAACAACGCACCACCACCTGTCAGGTGAATACCATTGGTATAAATATCAGCCGATAATTCCGGTGGCGAAATTTCAAGGGCCTTCATGGTAGCCTCTTCAATTTTCGAGATGGATTTATCGAGCGCATAAGCGATTTCGCTGTAGGTAACCTTAATTTCTTTCGGAATACCCGTCATCAAATCACGCCCCCGTATTTCGTAATCGGCTGGTGGATTGTCAAGCTCAGGCAATGCCGAACCAACTTCCATTTTGATTTGCTCAGCCGAACGTTCGCCAATCAGCAGGTTATGCTCCCGGCGCATGTAATCCACGATGTCTCGGGTAAACACATCCCCTGCAATACGAATCGACTGTTCACAGACGATGCCAGAGAGAGCAATTACCGCAATTTCGGTTGTTCCCCCACCGATATCCACGATCATGGTTCCGTTAGGCTGGGTAATGTCAATACCAATACCGATAGCGGCTGCGATCGGCTCGTGCACCATATATACCTCTTTGGCTCCGGCATGCTCGGCAGAATCTTTAACGGCCCGTTTTTCCACCTCGGTGATACCTGATGGAATACAAATAACCATCCGGTGCGAAGGTGAAAATAGTTTGCTGCCGGTATCAATCATTTTAATCATCCCCCGAATCATCAATTCGGCGGCCGTAAAGTCGGCAATTACGCCATCCTTCAATGGGCGAATGGTCTTGATATTTTCATTGGTCTTTTCGTGCATTTGCATGGCCTTATGACCAATGGCCAGCACCTTACCGCTGACTTTATCCATTGCAATAATCGAAGGCTCATCCACCACAATCCGATCCTTGTGAATAATCAAGGTATTCGCCGTGCCCAGGTCGATAGCAATGTCGCTAGTTAAAAAATTGAAAAGTCCCATTATAGGTTGACGCAGAACGCCTTATTACAGATACTGTTTTATTGAAAAGTGTGCAAAAATAGAGATTATTAATCAGAATGATGAATGATAAATGATGAATGATTTTAGAAAGTTCTTAGAAGTTCATAACGCATCATTTATCACCGCGCGGGCGGCACCGTCATCATTCATCATTCAAATAAGCATTACTTTTGCATCATTATGGGAATTCGTTCAATTGTTAGTAAGCCGTTGGCCAGGTGGGTTGTCGAGCGTCAGCAAAACTGGATGTATCAGCCTGCCCAGACTCAGCAGCGTTGGTTTCGCCAGTTGATCGACGGGGGACGTAACACTATTTTTGGCCGGGATCACAAATTCAAAGATATTCAAACAATCGACGAATTCAGGCAGGCTGTACCTGTTCGTGACTACGAAGATCTGAAACCCTATATCGAGCAGGTTTTGCACGGAGACAGCGACGTACTCTGGAAAGGAAAACCTCTCTATTTTGCGAAAACGTCCGGTACAACTTCCGGCGTCAAATACATTCCGATCTCTCAGGAGTCTATTCCTAACCACATAAACTCGGCCCGCGACGCGCTGCTGAACTACATTAACGAAACGGGAAACAGTGCCTTTCTGGACAAGAAGCTTATTTTTCTGTCTGGCAGCCCTGAACTTACTCAAAAAGCAGGCATAAACATTGGGCGCTTGTCGGGGATCGTCAATCATCACGTTCCGGCCTATTTGCGCACCAATCAGCTACCCAGTTACGAGACCAACGTTATTGACGATTGGGAAACCAAACTGGAAAAAGTTATCGACGAGACGATTACCCAACCAATGTCCCTCATTTCGGGGATTCCGCCCTGGGTACAGATGTATTTCGACCGTATTCAGGAGCGGACCGGGAAATTGATCAAAGACGTTTTCCCCGATTTCTCGCTGTTTGTCTATGGGGGCGTAAACTTCGAACCCTATCGCGCTAAGTTATTCGAAAGCATAGGCAAGCGTATCGATTCGATTGAGACCTACCCAGCCTCCGAAGGCTTCATTGCGTTTCAGGACAGCCAGACCGAAGAAGGTTTGTTGATGCTTTTAGACAGTGGTATCGTTTTCGAATTTATTGCTGCCGACGACTATTTCAGCGAAAACCCGCGCCGACTAACCATCGACGAAGTGGAGTTAGGCAAAAACTACGCGGTCATTATCAACAACAACGCTGGCTTATGGGGGTACTCACTTGGCGACACCGTTAAGTTTGTATCGCGAGAGCCGTACCGATTGTTAGTAACGGGCCGGATTAAGCATTTCATTTCGGCTTTTGGCGAACATGTGATAGGTGAGGAAGTGGAGAAAGCCCTGAAAGATGCAATGGAAAAACACCCTGAAGTTGAAGTTGTCGAGTTCACCGTGGCACCAATGGTTAGCCCGAAAGAAGGGCTTCCCTATCATGAATGGCTGGTTGAGTTTGCCACGCCCCCCGACGATCCAGTCGCCTTTGCCCAGGACGTAGACAACCGCCTGACGAAACTAAACGTATATTACGACGACTTAATTACGGGTTCCATCCTACAACCGCTAAAATTGACAAGTTTGCCACGTGGGGCTTTCCAACGGTACATGAAATCGCAGGGAAAATTAGGCGGGCAGAACAAAGTGCCGCGTTTGGCAAATGATCGGAAGATTGCCGATGGGTTATTGGAGGTAATGCACACTGTGTAATGGAAAGGTAGAATGAAAATAACCGGTATCGAAATTGGGGAGTACCGCCAGTTTAAAAATATAAAGTTTGATTTTACTTATCCGAAAGGACATTCCAAAGAAGGGCAGCCTTTGGATAAAGTGTGTTTTATTGGGCAGAGTGGGACGGGGAAGACGACGTTGTTGAATGTAATTTGGGATTTATTGCAAGAACTTAATCAAGTATCACGAGTCTCAATAACATTAAATAAAGATTATTCATTAGACAATTATATGCCAGATTCCATTTTTGGCATTAAATACCTTATTGACATAAAAGGTGCACTTTTACTATTTAATCGAAATTCCGAAGTAGAGAAATCTGATAAAGAATTTTTGGACAATTGGTTCACAAAAAAGCTCACAAAAAGCCAACAATATGATTTAATTGACACAAATAAATTATGTCTCTTTATAAAAGATTCTATAGCACAAGATGCAGATGCATTCTTAGTTGACCAAGAAAAAGCTCCTCAGTCCTTTTCTGATTTCATAAAGACAGATACTGAAATTGAACAAGAAATAGAGAAGAGAAAAAATAGAATCAAGGTAGCTGGCCTTAACCGAGTCGTAAGTTTAGGCGAACGTAAATCAATGGATATATGGCGATATATCTTAAAAGAAATCTTTGAGTATGACGAAACTGGTAAAAGTTTTGCTAGAAGCATCGTTCACGAAGCGGACTCCTCATCTATAAACAGTGTGATTGATAAACTAATACACTGGAAAAAACATACTACAAACCCTCGAACTGATTTAGCTAATGCTTGTTTAAACCCGCTCCTAAAACACTTTTTTCTTGAGATAGATACTGAAGGTGATAAAGTACCTATAGTAATTAAAACAAACCAAGGAATTCACATTGAAAACTCTTATCTCAGTGCAGGGACCCGCCAACTTCTGGCGACAGCCATTCCTATTTATAAATTTGACACAACTGGAACAGTCATTCTATTTGACGAACCCGAACGTTCCTTGTTTCCAGACATTCAGCGAATTTTAATCAACTACTATACTTCCCTAGCACCAGAAGCCCAATTTTTCTTCGCTACTCACTCACCTATCATCGCATCAGCCTTTGAGCCTTGTGAACGGTTTATTTTATATTTCAACGAAAATGGTGAAGTGAATTTTCATAACGGTGTTGCCCCCGAAGGTGACGACCCTAATGATATTTTAAGTGAGGATTTTGGAATGGAAGAATTGATGTTGCAACCCGGTTTGGATGCTTATGAGCGGTACAGAAATTTATTTGTGGAAATAAAAAATGAAAAAGATCCTGTGCGGCAGAAAGAATTAATAGTCGAACAGGCTAGGCTTGGTGATCAGTATAAATTTTAATCAGCATGCGACGTATTATTAAATCGGCTGATTCGAAAATTATTGAACGCCAATTAACTTACAAAGACGGGAACAACGATGAGTTAAGACAACTTCTGGCAAAAGAGCAATATAATATCTGCGCCTATACTGAAACACATTTCGAAGTTTCAAATGACGCTCATATTGAGCATTTCAATCCGACGCTTAAAAATACAGATCGTGACGGCTATACGAATTGGTTTCTTGTTAAAAGTCTGTGGAACGTCAGAAAATCAAATAGATGGATTGAACCTATACTTCATCCAACCGCAGAGGATTTAGAAAAGCGAATCTTATATTTTGATGGTAATTATGCTGCGGCTGATCCAGAGGACATAGAAGCTCAAAACCTCATACGTTTATTAGATTTAGATAATGCCAAATTATCTGATCAACGTAAACGTTATATTAAATCGAAAAAGCAACAGATTGATAACCTAAATCAGTCTGCACAGCAATATATTGACAATCTGATTATTGACTACCCAGAAGGTGTCTATTTTATCCGCGCCCTCGAAGAAGAACTAGCAGTGAAAGTCAATTTTGGCTTACTAAAAACTACATGACTGAATCTAAAAAACGCCACATCGCCATCCTCGGCTCGACTGGCTCCATTGGAACCCAGGCCGTCGATGTGATAAAGGCCCACCCCGACCAGTTTCAGGTTGAGGTACTGACCACGAACAACAACGCCGAATTGCTTATTCAACAAGCTATCGACCTAAAACCCAATGTCGTTGTGATCTGTAACGAAGACCGCTACGATCAGGTTTTCTCGGCTCTTGATCCCCTTGACATTAAAGTTTACGCTGGCGCAAAGTCCGTTGCTTCTGTTGTTCAGATGGATACCATCGATATGGTGCTGACTGCTATGGTTGGTTATGCGGGATTATTGCCCACTATTAAAGCCATTGAAGCAGGCAAGTCCATCGCCTTGGCTAACAAAGAAACGTTGGTTGTAGCCGGAGAACTGATTACCCAACTGGCTGCCCAGAAAGGGGTGAATATATACCCTGTCGATTCAGAACACTCCGCTATTTTTCAATGCTTAGTCGGTGAATTTCATAACCCAATCGAGAAAATTATCCTGACGGCATCGGGTGGACCATTCCGGGGAAAATCGCGGGGGTTTTTATCGACGGTCACGAAAGCGCAGGCGCTCAAACATCCGAACTGGACAATGGGAGCCAAAATCACCATCGACTCGGCCACACTCATGAACAAAGGGCTTGAGGTTATCGAAGCCAAATGGCTGTTTGGCCTTCGCTCCAATCAAATTGATGTAGTCGTTCATCCGCAAAGCATCATTCATTCTCTTGTGCAGTTCGAGGATGGAAGCCTGAAAGCGCAAATGGGTTTGCCCGATATGCGACTCCCAATCCAGTTTGCGTTAGGCTACCCCAATCGGTTAAAATCAGATTTTCCCCGGTTCAACTTCCTGGATTATCCGTCCCTCACATTTGAGCAGCCCGACCGGGAAACGTTTCGTAATTTACAACTCGCTTTCGATGCGCTCGACAAAGGCGGCAACGCAGCCTGCATTATCAACGCAGCCAATGAAGTAGCAGTAGAGGCTTTCCTGAACGATCAGATTGGTTTTCTGGAAATCTCTGAATTGATTGAAAGCTGTTTAGCGAAAGCGACTTTCATTCAAAGCCCCACTTACGATGACTACGTAAGTACAGATGAGGAAACCCGTCGGCTGGCTACAGAACGAATTAAAAGTTTGGTTTAGCTGTTTGTATTATATCAGCTATTCACAACGTTTTTATCGTCATAGTGCCCTAAATATAGTTTTATGTTCGTGTGCGGTTGAGAATGTAAGCGTTGAGCGAACTAAACAGTGGTTGTTAAATAATATTAAAATTTGACTTTATCTCGGTTCTGAATACATGGAAATTTTAGTAATGGGAGGACAGCTCATTTTGGGTCTGTCAATTTTAGTTGGATTACACGAGTTAGGGCACCTTTTGGCGGCCAAAGCCTTTGGGATGCGCGTTGAGCAGTATTTTATTGGGTTTCCTCCTAAAGTCTGGAGTATTAAAAAGGGCGAAACCGAATACGGTATCGGAGCGATCCCACTAGGTGGTTTTGTGAAAATTTCGGGGATGATCGACGAATCGCTCGATACAGCCCATACCGATACCGAACCTCAACCGTACGAATTTCGCTCGAAACCAGCCTGGCAACGCCTGATTGTGATGCTCGGTGGTATTATCGTGAACGTCATTGTCGGTATTATGATTTTCGTCATTCTGGCCTATAAAAACGGCAATACGTATCTGGCGGCCAAGGATGCTAAGTATGGTATAGTCGCCTACGATTTAGCGAAAAGTATTGGCTTACAAACCGGTGATAAGATTATCAAAGTCAACGGGAAAGAAATTACCGATTTCAACGAAATCCGTAGCTCCGATGTGTTTTTAGGCAATAACAGCTCCTATACGATCGAGCGCAATGGCAAACAGATGGACATCTACATCCCGAATAATTTCGTGGATAAATTAGCCGATAAAAAAGCCGCTGGACAATTTATTGAGCCAATCGAGCCGTTCAAAGTTGCTGAATTGGTGCCTGGTCAACCCGCCACGAAAGCAGGTTTAAAAGCAGGTGATATTATTACCAGTGCGAACGGAAAACCGATTCAGTTCTATCATGAATTTACGGAAGTTGTAAAACCGCTGAAAGAAAAGCCTTTGACACTCACCATCAATCGGAATGGGAAGTCTGAAACACTCACGATGACGACAACCCCTGATGGTACTATCGGATTTTACCCTGAGTTGCTTCTGCCTATGACCACCCAGGAGTATACATTTGGCGAAGCCTTATCGGTCGGTACGCAACGGGCTTTTCAGGTAGTTTTCGATAACATTAAAGGGTTCGGAAAGATTTTCCGGGGTGAAGTATCGGCCTCTAAAGCATTGAGCGGCCCTATTGGTATTGCGCAAAATCTCTTTGGAGGTATCTGGCGTTGGGATCGTTTCTGGACCGTTACAGGCTTGCTCTCGATGGCACTCGCATTCATGAACGCACTACCTATTCCTGCGCTTGATGGTGGCCATGCAACGATTCTTAGCTATGAGATTATTTCAGGTCGTAAACCATCCGATCGCTTCCTGGAAGGTGCCCAAAAAGTAGGCATGGTTCTCTTGCTTGGTTTAATGGCCTTCGCCATTTTCAACGACGTATTTAAGGCCGTTTTTTAACTAATTTAAGCGCTGGGAATCTAGGATGCTTCCTTCGGGAGTAGGGTATCCCAGGTTCCCAGCGTTATCTTTTGTAGTCCCTGTGATTCAAAAATTATTCATCTGCCTTTCGCTCATTAGCCTGACTGCCAATCGTCCGGCCCACGATTTTCATGCCAGTGTTACGCAGATGGAGTACAACGCGAAAGAGAGAACTTTCGAGATCAGTATTCGAATCTTTACCGACGATTTTGAAAAGGCGCTTTCGGCTGCTTCATCCAGTAAAATTAATTTGAGTGGATCGGGTGAAAAAAATGATCCATTGATCGAGAAATATATACAGGCCCACTTTTCGTATGTAAATCCGCAGAAGCAAACTAAATCGTTCAAATACGTTGGACACGAAGTTGAAGCCGAAGCGAACTGGATTTACCTGGAAATGCCTCATAGTGAACCATTTAAGGGTGGCCTATTGAAGCAAAACGCCTTAATGGAGCTATTTGACGACCAGGTTAATATGGTCAATATTCGCTATCAAAACCAGAAAAAAACGTTTGTTTTTCGAAAAAATCAGCCCGTTCAGGACATTTCGTTCGATTAATAAATTTCTAAGCCATTAAGCTGCCTAATTAGTTAGTTTTGTGTTAGTAACAATTGGGGTGTCAATTCGTCATAAGCATATGATTGGCATGACGCTTGCAACTACCTCATTTCCCTTGCCTTTCCTAATCTAGTAGGCACCAACCCATTATTGAATGCTGCCAGACTGGCAGTGTACGTATGATTTCAGAAAAAGAACTTGCGACCCGTTTGATGTTGGCCGATTTTGATTCGGATAATTTAGAGATTGTACCCCTCGGTTCGCCCGAGGGTTTAGATGAAGACTATGAGTTACCGGCAAACCTTCCCATTTTGCCGGTTCGTAATACCGTTTTGTTCCCTGGCATGGTCATTCCTGTTACCGTGGGACGAGCTAAATCAATCAGACTGGTAAAAAAAGCATATAAGGGTAATCGAATTATTGGCGTAGCTGCACAGCTAAATCAACAGAAAGATGAACCGACCGCCGATGATCTCTATCGATTCGGAACGGTGGCCTATATTATCAAAATGATTACGCTTCCTGATGGTAATATTACGATTATCATTCAAGGGAAGAAACGTTTTGAAATTCAGGAAATCACTCAGGAAGAGCCGTTTATAACCGCAAAGGTCCGTCAGATTGACGATATTTTCCCCAGCGCGAATACCAATAAAAAAGAAGGGAAAGCCATGCTGCAATCGTTGAAAGATGCAGCCTATAAAACCCTTCGGCTTAACCCCGAGATTCCTCAGGAGGCTCGTATTGCGCTCGACAATATCGAGAGTCCTACGTTTTTACTGCACTTTTTATCTTCGAACTTAAATGCTGATGTTGCTGATAAACAACGGCTGTTAGAACTGACAGACGGAAATCAGCAGGCAAGTCTGCTACTCGAATACATGCTTCGAGAAGTTCAGTTGCTGGAATTAAAGCGTGAAATTCAGTCTAAAGCTTCGTCAGATCTCGATCAACAGCAGCGCGATTATTACCTGCGGCAGCAGATGAAAGTGCTTCAGGATGAATTGGGAATGGACAATCCCGACCGCGAAATTGATGAGCTGCGCATGAAAGCCGACCGCAAAAAATGGTCGACAGAGGTGCGGGGCCATTTTGATAAAGAACTCAACAAACTCCAGCGTATTAACCCAATGGCTCCGGAATACCCGGTGACAATGAATTACGTGGAGTTGATGGTCGACCTCCCCTGGAACGAATACACCAAAGACAACTTCGACCTGAAGCGTGCCCAGAAAATTCTGGACAGTGACCATTTCGGGCTCGAGAAAGTAAAAGAACGGATCATTGAATACCTCGCCGTTCTGAAACTTAAGAACGACATGAAGGCGCCGATTCTTTGCCTTTATGGCCCTCCGGGTGTGGGTAAAACTTCACTAGGGAAGTCCGTGGCCAAGGCATTAGGTCGGAAATATAGCCGGATGGCATTGGGTGGCGTTCACGACGAAGCCGAAATTCGGGGACACCGTAAAACCTACATTGGCGCCATGCCCGGTAAGATTATCCAGAACATTCGGAAGTGCGGCACCGCCAATCCGGTCTTTATTCTGGATGAGATCGATAAAGTAAGTTCTGATTTCCGGGGCGATCCATCGTCAGCCCTGCTTGAAGTACTGGACCCAGAACAGAACTCGACGTTCATGGACAATTACCTCGAAACGGAGTTCGATCTCTCTCGGGTGTTGTTCATCGCTACAGCCAACTCGCTCGATACAATCCACCCTGCTCTGCGCGACCGGATGGAGATTATCGACATTGCCGGGTATACCGTTGAGGAGAAAGTTCAGATTGCGAAAAAGTACCTGATTCCGAAGCAACGGAAAGATCATGGTCTGAAACCCAAAGACCTGGTAATTGAAGATAAAGCCATTCTGCGCATCATTGAAGGCTACACTCGCGAGTCGGGTGTGCGGAATCTGGAGCAGAAAATTGGTGCCCTGGTACGGAAAATCGCCAAATCCATTGCGATGGAGGAGGAGTATAACCATACTGTTAAGGCTACAGATATTTCGAAAATGCTCGGTGCGGAGATTTTCGATAAGGAACTCTATGCCGACGACGATATTGCGGGTATTGTAACCGGTTTGGCCTGGACGCAGGTTGGGGGTGAAATTCTGCTTATTGAGTCTAGCTTGAGTCGGGGTAAAGGAATCCTTACATTATCAGGCCAGTTGGGCGACGTCATGAAAGAATCGGCCGTTACAGCTCTATCCTATCTGAAGGCGCATGCCGATGATTTGGGTATCGATTACCGAGTCTTCAACCATTACGATCTGCACATTCATATTCCAGCCGGAGCCGTGCCCAAAGATGGCCCGTCGGCAGGGATAACTATGCTGACCTCTATGACGTCAATTTATACCCAGCGTAAGGTTAAGCCTTATCTGGCAATGACGGGCGAGGTAACGCTTCGGGGTAAGGTATTGCCCGTGGGCGGTATCAAAGAAAAGATTCTGGCGGCCAACCGGGCAGGTATTAAAGAAATTATTCTCTGCTCGAAAAACCGGAAAGACATTGAGGAAATCAATCAGTCTTACATTAAAGACCTGACCTTCCACTATGCCGATACCGTAGATCAGGTACTCAATATTGCGCTATTACCCGATCAGGTTGGAAAACCCATGAAATTCGTGTTGCCAGAAGAGAAAGAGCACCGCGAAGTAGAGAAAGTATATTGATTTACGAATTACGGGGTACGAATTACGATGTATTTTCGCGTCACCTTAACTCGTAAATCGTACCCCGTAATTCGTAAATCCCTTTGCTTGACTTTCAAAAACTCTCCGCTACCTATCAACAGGCGCTGCTACGGCAGGTTGTACCCTTCTGGCTTAAACATAGCCGGGATGACCAATGCGGTGGATATTTTGATCTACTATCAGCAACGGGCGAGATAATTGAGGGGGATAAATTCGTTAGTCAGCAAGCTCAACAGGTCTGGGCTTTTGCCTGGCTTTATAATACGCTCGACGGCCAACCCACCTGGCTCGAACACGCCCGGCACGGTGCCACCTTCTTAAGTCAGTTTTCCCATACAGACACGCTTTCCTGCTACGACCAACTCGACCGACTGGGCCGACCGGTAGCTCCTTCTACAGACCTTATTCCTGATTGCTCTGTCGTGATGGCTTACGCACAACTCCATCGGGCAACAGGCGATGACGAATGGGGCATGCTGACCAAACAGACATTTGTCGATCTATTGGAACGGCACGATGAAGTTCGAACGGCACAAGCGGCAACCCTTGGCGGCTTTCGGCAAATGCGACACCTGAGCGAACCAATAGCCGTCCTTAAAACGCTTCAGGAAATTCAGCCTCTTCTGGACGAGGAAACCTGGAAAAACGCTACGGATAGTATCGTACAAGAATTGCTGACTGAGTTTGTCGACCGCCGGATTGATGTATTGCGGGAATATGTTTTACCCGAAGGTTCATTTGTGAACACACCCGAAGGACGACGAATCAACGTAGGACTAACATTCCGGGCGGCCAGTTATCTGCTTGACTTTTCAGCCGAAAGTAGTCAACCCAGAACAAGTCCATTTAGTAACACGAATCGCAAGCTGGCTGCTCAGGCTACGGGCTGGTGCCTACGCTTGTGCGAGCAAGCGTGGGAAGAAGCTGGGGGAGGATTAAACCAATATGTAGACATCAAGCAGCAGCCGATTCTTTTCCCCGATTGGCAACAAAAATGGGCCTGGGTTCATGTCGAAGCATTAACTGCTTTGCTAAAAAGCTATTTCTATACCCGTCAGCCCGACTGCCTCAAGTGGTTCAAACGCATCCACGATTATACGTTTCATAATTTCCCCGATGCTAAACAGAGCGGCTGGCATTTAGTCGTCGATCAACACAGCCAACCCGTATTATCAGTCAAGTCCACTACCACAGTTGGTTGTTTTTCGCTTATCCGCTGCTTAGCTGAAACAGCACAGCTATTAACAAAATGTGAGCAGGTAAAAACAAAACCGACGGGTACGCGAACGCTTAATTAAAGCGGCAAAACAGTCAGCTCAAGGCTATCAACTTCTGCTACCAAAAAATTAATAGTTGACGTCAGATCAAGGAAAGCTTCGATTGGGAATGTATGATTTCCGGCCTTAACAAACTCCGAAACGAGCGTTTTTTGTAGGGTGGTATGAATGGCATCGAGTTGATACAGATCTATTGTCAGTTGACAATCAATAGCCACAGAAACATTAATTTGTAATGGACTGGTCTTATCGTAGCTAAAATTCGTGATTACTTTTTTGCTAGTAGAATGGGGTGCTACGGCAAGTTTGATCTGCTTTACCAACAGCGAAATAACCGGCGCTAACCCATCAACAAACAGAGCCGTTGGATTCTGCTCCAGGAAACTAGCTCTAAGAGCTGCATTTGTAGCAACATCAATACCACGACCAAAAGCGACTACATCGAAATCAGCCGCATTGAAATCCTGACTAGCCTGTTCAATAGCGCTTGTCGTTTTAACAACGAAGCCGTCATCCCTTAAAGCTAAAGCCAGGTTGGCCAACACGTTTGGGTTACGACCGATAAGTAGTACCTTTTTGTTCGTCATCTTTCTGCAAGTTTTTTTGTCATTTCGACGTCAGGAGAAATCTCAAAGCCACTCATTAGTCAAGCTTAAGATTTCTCCTGACGTCGAAATGACAAAAAATACGTCAATCTATTATTTCCGAAAGAAGATGCAACAGACTATCCAATCACTCCATCCCAACTCATTCCTTAGCCTGAGCGAAGCCCTCAATAGCACCGCGAACATTTCCGAACTTCGCGAGTAAGGCTTCGGCTTCTTGCCGACCAACGCCAATCTCACTCATCACCATTTTAGCCGCCCGATCCTGAAGCTTTATATTGGTCAGTTGCATATCGACCATTTTATTCCCTTTCACCCGGCCTAACTGAATCATAACCGAGGTAGAGACCATGTTCAGAACCAATTTCTGTGCGGTTCCGGCTTTCATACGTGTACTACCCGTTACGAATTCGGGGCCTGTCACAACTTCTACCGGATATTCAGCCGCCTGCGCTACCGCCGAGCCTTCGTTGCAGACAATACAACCGGTCAGCAGACCAGCCTTACGGGCTTCCTGTAAACCGCCAATAACATAAGGCGTTCGGCCAGAGGCTGCAATACCGATAACCGTATCCAATTCGTCGGGCTGATAGGGCGCAATGTCTTTCCAGGCTTGTTCTGCATCGTCTTCGGCAAATTCAACGGCTTTGCGAATAGCGCCATCGCCACCTGCCATCAGGCCAATTACTAAATCGTGTGGGACGCCGTAGGTTGGCGGACATTCGGAGGCATCGACAACCCCAAGCCGACCGCTGGTTCCGGCACCGATATATATGAGTCGACCACCTTGTTTCATCCGTTTTACAATTTCCGTTACCAGCGCTTCAATCTGCGGAATTGCCTTCTCAACGGCAAGGGGTACGGTCTTATCTTCCTTATTAATATTAGTCAGCAAGTCGTGAACCGACATTTGCTCCAGATGATCGTAATGCGAAGCTGTTTCTGTTGTCATACCTCAAAAGTAATAAGTACCCATTTTAACTAACAAATAATCCGATTTTTCTTGCCTTTCATAAAAACATAACTTTTCTTTACAGCGTTATTACACCATCAGCGAAATTTCGCTAATTGTTAATTATGATTGCCGAACAACCTACTACCGAATTAAACCGCTTCAGTCGTACTCTAACCCAAGAAGTCAGTAACCCAGCCGCCAAAGCTATGCTTTACGGAGTAGGGCTAACTGAAGACGACATGCAGAAGCCCCAGATTGGCATTGCCAGTACGGGCTACGAAGGAAACACCTGCAACATGCACCTGAACGGGCTTTCTGTCTATGTAAAGCAGGGGATTCAGGCAAATGGATTGGTCGGGTTAATTTTCAACACAATTGGGGTATCGGATGGGATGACGAACGGGAACGACGGCATGCGCTATTCGCTACCCAGCCGCGACCTGATTGCCGACTCGATTGAATCGGTTGTCTCGGCACAATGGTACGATGGTGTGGTAACGGTTGTGGGTTGCGATAAGAACATGCCGGGTGCGCTAATGGCGATGGCTCGTCTGGATCGTCCAGGTATCATGGTGTACGGTGGTACGATTCGTTCGGGACATTACAAAGGACAGAAATTAGACATCGTTTCGGCGTTTGAAGCGCTGGGAAAAAAATACGCAAATAACATCTCCGACGAAGATTACGAGGGTGTTATCAAAAACGCAATTCCAGGAGCTGGCGCCTGCGGAGGTATGTATACGGCTAACACAATGGCCAGTAGTATCGAAGCGATGGGATTGAGTCTGCCTTTCAGCAGTACGTATCCGGCTACGCACGAAGGCAAGCAGGAAGAGTGCAAAAAAATTGGTGCGGCCATGAAATTGTTGCTTGAGCGCAACATCACACCAGCCGATATCATTAGCCGTAAATCACTCGAAAATGCCCTGACTCTTGTTATGGCGCTTGGCGGATCAACCAATGCGGTGTTGCATTACCTGGCCATTGCACGGGCGGCTGGCATTCAGCTTACGCTCGACGAAATTCAGGCAATCAGTGACCGGACTCCCCTACTCGCCGACCTGAAACCAAGTGGTAAATACTACATGGAGGATATGCTTGCCATCGGGGGTGTTCCAGCCGTTATGAAGTATTTATACCAGAATGGTTTCATTCATGGCGATTGCATGACTGTAACGGGTAAAACGGTTGCCGAGAATCTGGAAGAAGCCTCTGATTTAAACTTCGAAACGCAGAAGATCGTATTTCCGTTGAGCCAGCCTATTAAGGCTACTGGCCACATTCAGATTCTGCGTGGTAATTTATCGCCAACCGGGGCTGTCGCTAAAATTACGGGCAAAGAAGGCTTAAAATTCGAAGGGGTTGCCAAAGTATTCGAACACGAAGGCGACATTATCGAAGCGCTCTCGAAAGGCGAAATCCTGGCGGGTCAGGTACTTGTGATTCGAAATGCTGGCCCTAAAGGTGGCCCTGGCATGAGCGAAATGCTGAAGCCAACTTCAGCCATCATGGGTGCAGGCCTTGGCGATAAAGTTGCTTTAATTACTGATGGGCGCTTCTCTGGTGGTACGCACGGTTTCGTTGTAGGCCACGTTACACCCGAAGCCTTCGAAGGAGGTCCTATCGCGCTGGTTAAAGATGGCGACGGTATCACAATCGACGCCACAACCCGCGAACTGATTTTACACGTTTCGGACGACGAATTAGCCCAACGGAAAAGCGAATGGAAACAGCCCGCCCCTTTATTTACCAAAGGTGTTCTGGGCAAATACATCCGGAACGTGAAGTCAGCCAGCGAAGGTTGCGTAACGGACGAAGCCTAGGTGAATTTATAAAGTACAGTATACCAACAAGCTGAATACGACCTTAAACCGAACACACGTCATGGAAGCAATTGCCAGCGTTATGCCGGAGACCATCGAAAAACAAGAGGCTCCTGCCTACATCAACGGTTCACATGCCTTGATGAAAGCCCTGTTAGCCGAAGGCGTAGATACCATTTTCGGCTACCCAGGTGGAGCCATTATGCCTGTCTACGACGCCCTTTATGACTATCAGGATCAACTTAACCACATTCTGGTCCGTCATGAACAGGGGGCTGGTCATGCTGCCGAAGGCTATGCTCGCGTGTCGGGTCGGGCTGGCGTTTGTTTGGTCACATCGGGTCCAGGCGCAACGAATCTGGTTACGGCTATTGCCGATGCCCTGATCGACTCTACGCCGATGGTTTGCATTGTGGGTCAGGTAGCTAAAAAACTGCTCGGAACCGATGCTTTTCAGGAAGCGGATGTAATGGGCGTTACCATGCCGATTACCAAGTGGAATTATCAGATTACGGACGCCAACGAAGTTCCTGACGTTATTTCGAAAGCGTTTTATATTGCGCAATCGGGTCGTCCAGGTCCAGTTTTGATTGATATTACCAAAAGTGCGCAGTTAGAGTTGATGACCAAGCCCTTCGTGTACGAAAAGTGTCAAACGCTCATCAGCTATCGCCCACGCACAGTTCCCAAACAGGAACAAGTTGAAGCGGCTGCTCAATTAATTAACGCAGCTAAACGACCTTATATACTGGTTGGTCACGGCGTTCAAATTGCCAAAGCCGAAGAGGAACTTAAAGCATTTGCCGAAAAAACAGGCATTCCTGTAGCCACTACGCTACTAGGTCAATCCACAATCCCTACCAATCACCCCCTCTACGTGGGCTGGTTAGGCATGCATGGCAACTACGGCCCGAACGTAATGACAGATCATGCCGATGTGATTATTGCTATCGGTATGCGCTTCGATGACCGCGTCACAGGCGACGCCAGCAAATACGTTAAACAGGCGAAGGTTGTTCATATCGAAATTGACCCGGCCGAAATTGACAAGATCATCCGGGCCGATGCCCCCGTGGTTGGCGATGCGAAAGCCGCATTAAACGCACTACTTCCGCTTGTAAAACCAAACGACCATACAGTTTGGCGGAATGAATTCCGGAAATACGATGCTGTTGAAAACGAAACCATCACGGTTCCTGAACTAACCAGCACCGACGGAAAAATCAGGATGGCCGAAGTAATTGATATGCTTTCGACCAAAACCAAAGGCGAATCGATTCTGGTAACCGATGTGGGGCAACACCAGATGATGGCATCGCGCTATTACCAATTCCGTCGCCCCAACAGCTTAGTAACGTCGGGCGGTATGGGCACCATGGGATTTGCGCTTCCAGCCGCTTTTGGCGCACAGGTCGGTGCTCCCGATCGTCAGGTAGTGGCCATCATAGGCGATGGTTGTTTCCAGATGACCTTGCAGGAACTCGGCACAATTGTTCAGAACAAGCAACCGGTTAAAGCGATCATCCTGAACAATAACTTCCTGGGCATGGTGCGCCAGTGGCAACAGTTGTTCCATGAGCGTCGGTATTCATTCGTGGAATTACAAAACCCTGATTTCATCACGATTGCCAAAGGTTTCGGCATGAGCGGTCAAACCTGTACCGAGCGCGATAACTTATCCGATGCACTCGATACGATGCTTAATCACGACGGGCCTTTCTTACTAGAAGTGATCGTTGAAAAAGAAGAGAACGTATTCCCAATGGTACCAGCTGGTGCTAGTGTAGCGCAAATCAGATTGAAATAAACGTGGTGTCGGGTTCTCAAACCCGACACACTTAAAACCGTGTCGGGTTTGAGAACCCGACACCACGCAACATGACTACATACACTATTTGCATATTCACGGAAAACACCATCGGGTTGCTCAATCGCATCACGATCATTTTTACGCGACGACGCATTAATATCGAGAGCTTAACCGTGTCGGAAACCGAGCGGAAAGGCATATCGCGTTTTACGATTGTAATCAAACACGAATCACGGGAAGAAGTCGAAAAGCTTGTCCGGCAGATTCGGAAAATCGTTGAAGTACTGGCGGTATTCGGCTACCTCAACGATGAGATTGTCTATAATGAAATCGCCCTGTTCAAGATCTCAACGTCGCTCGGCACGAAATCGCTGGATGTTGAAACAATCAACAAGCAGTATAAAGCCTGGGTGGTTTACTGGGGCCTGGACTATGTAGTGATTGAAAAGACAGGGAATGACACAGAGATTTTCGAGGTTTTCGCTTACCTCAAACAATACGAGATTCTTGAATTTGTCCGCTCTGGGCGCGTAGCTGTCGGCAAGACCGAAAAGGGTCTGGTCGAGTACCTGCCCGAGGCCGAATGGGAGTCTTATCTGTAGTTTTATTAATGGGGAAGTTTGAAAAGCTACTTATCAAATTGTTACGTGGCACAGCCGATAACAACTTCAGTTTTGAAGAACTACGAAATCTGCTGATAAAGCTTGGCTTTCAAGAGAGAATAAAAGCAAGCCATCACATTTATTCTAAAGATGGTATTGACGAGATTATTAACCTTCAACCTAAACAAGGGAAAGCAAAAGCATACCAAGTGAAGCAAGTACGAAACTTAATTGTAAGCTATAAACTTGACGTCGAAGAAGATGGAAGCGAGTCCTAAATATGAGATTATCATTTATTGGAGCAATGAGGATAATTCCTTTATCGCTGAAGTACCAGAGCTACCTGGTTGCATGGCTGACGGTGAAACTTACCAAGCGGCATTAGCCAATACAGAAGTAGTGATTCAGGAATGGCTAGAGACAGCACAGTCGCTCCAACGGGAGATTCCTAAACCCAAAGGACGACTATTATTTGCATAACCAGTTAATAACCCCAAAATCAGAGTACAAAAATCAATTAAACATGGCAACGATTAATTTCGGAGGAGTAGAAGAGCAAGTTGTAACGCGGGACGAGTTTCCGTTAGAAAAAGCACGTGAAGTACTGGCGAATGAAGTGATCGCCGTAATCGGTTATGGTGTTCAAGGCCCTGGTCAGTCGCTGAACATGCGCGACAATGGTTTCAACGTTATCGTTGGCCAACGCAAAGGCAAAACCTACGACAAAGCCGTTGCTGACGGCTGGGTTCCCGGCGAAACCTTGTTCGAAATCGAAGAAGCCCTCGAAAAAGGTACCATCATCTGCTTCCTGCTCTCCGATGCTGCTCAGATTGAACTCTGGCCAACTGTAAAAGCAGCCCTCAAACCTGGCAAATCGCTGTATTTCTCACACGGATTCGGCGTAACCTATAAAGAAAAAACCGGTATCGTTCCGCCTGCCGATGTTGACGTATTCCTCGTAGCTCCTAAAGGTTCGGGTACTTCGCTACGTCGTCTGTTCGTAGAAGGTAAAGGGCTGAACTCGTCTTTCGCTGTTTATCAGGATGCTAGCGGCAACGCACGCACGAAAGCGATTGCTATGGGTATCGGTGTTGGTTCGGGCTACCTATTCGAAACTGATTTCTATAAAGAAGTAACGTCTGACTTAACGGGCGAACGCGGTACACTGATGGGTGCTATCCAAGGTATTTTCGCAGCTCAATATGAAGTTTTGCGTGAAAATGGCCACAGCCCATCCGAAGCTTTCAACGAAACGGTTGAAGAATTAACCCAATCGCTGATGCCACTGGTTGCTGAAAACGGTATGGACTGGATGTACGCCAACTGTTCAACAACCGCTCAACGTGGTGCGCTGGATTGGTGGAAGCCTTTCCACGATGCGACCAAGCCTGTGTTCCAGCAGTTGTACAACTCGGTAAAATCGCAGGAGCAAGCTGAAATCAGCATCACCCGTAACTCACAGCCCGACTATCGCGAAAAACTCGAAGTTGAATTGGCGGAATTACGTGATTCTGAGATGTGGCAGGCTGGTAAAGCTGTTCGGTCGTTGCGCCCAGAACGGAGCTAGTCAATATCAAGATTATCTCACCTATCGGGTAGAGAGCAGCCATCAGGCCAGCTACTACCCGATAGTGCGTTTAGGGTCAATATCTACACCACTGGCCTATCTCTCCACCCATCACCCGTTGACTTTTTGTATGTTTGCGTAAACACTTCCGTTAGCCGTGGTCGATTCCGAAAAAATAGGTTTTACACCTGATCTTGACAATATATATGTAGCTGCCGAGCGGCTTCAGGGCGTTGCAGCGCATACGCCGTTACAGGAAAATCTCAACCTGTCGGACCGGTACGGGGCTAACATTTTTCTGAAACGTGAGGATTTGCAGGTCGTCCGTTCCTACAAGATTCGGGGAGCTTATAATAAAATGGCCAGTCTATCGGCCGAAGCGTTGGCCAAAGGAGTTGTGTGCGCTAGTGCTGGAAACCACGCCCAGGGCCTAGCGTATGCCTGTCGAAAAATGGCAGTGCATGGCACCATTTTCATGCCAACAACCACACCGAACCAAAAGGTGAAACAGGTACGCATGTTTGGCAAGGAGTTCGTTGATGTTCAGTTAATGGGCGACACGTATGATGATGCTTACAATGCGGCAATGGATTACGTGAACACCCACGACAGTACGTTTGTGCATCCTTTCGATGATGTACTGGTGATGGAAGGGCAAGGTACCGTTGGCCTGGAGATTCTTCGGGACGCTACGGGCAAAATAGATTACCTGCTCATGGCCATTGGCGGAGGTGGATTAGCGTCTGGCGTGTCAACGGTATTTAAACAACTAAGTCCGAAAACCAAACTGATCGGTGTAGAACCACTGGGCTCGCCTTCCATGAAGGTTTCTATCGACGAAGGGCACGTGATAGCACTCGATAAAATTGACAAGTTTGTCGATGGAGCTGCCGTAAAACGTCCCGGCGATATGACGTTCGAAATCTGCCGCAAAAACCTTGATCGCGTGCTGTTAGTACCCGAAGGGAAAGTCTGCACAACAATTTTAAAGCTGTATGACGAAGACGCGATTGTAGCCGAACCAGCGGGTGCCTTAACGATTGCCGCGCTGGACATGATGAAGGACGAAATCAAAGGCAAAAACGTCGTCTGTCTGGTTAGTGGTGGCAATAACGACATTACCCGCACGGAAGAAATCAAAGAGCGGTCGTTGCTCTACGAAGGGTTAAAACACTACTTCATTATTCGGTTCCCACAGCGTGCCGGTGCCTTCCGCGACTTCCTCAACGTCCTTGGCCCCAATGACGATATCAGTCGTTTCGAGTATGCCAAGAAAACAAACCGGGAGACCGGCCCCGCCGTCGTAGGAATCGAGTTAAAACATCGCGAAGACTTCGAGCCACTCATCCAGCGAATGCAGGCACAAAATATTGTATTTGAGTACTTGAACGACCAGCCCGATTTGTTTCAGTTTTTGGTGTAACTTATCATACATATGCCTGAGATTAGCCGCTTTTATGGGATTATTATCCGAATGTTTTATAATGACCACAACCCACCACATTTTCATGCTATTTATGGTAATGATGAAGCGTTAATTAATATTCAAACGTTAGAATACATAGAAGGTAAGCTTCCTAAACGTGCCAGAGCGTTAGTAACCGAATGGGCAATTGAGCATCGGGAAGAATTAGTAAATAACTGGGAGAAAGCACGTAAACCCGAAGACTTATTGCCAATTGATCCTTTAAACTGATCGAAGACTATGGCAGAAATTGAAAACTTTGAAGTACTAGAAAACTACTGTATTCGTTTTCGCTTCACCGATGGCCTAGAAAAGTTAATTGATTTTAAGCCATATATTAAAGATAACCCGCTTACAAAGCCCCTAGCTGACCTTGACTACTTCAAACAAGTTCATTTATACGAGCGGGGAAGCGGTATCTATTGGCCTAATGGCTATGATTTTGACCCAACGTATTTGAGAGATTACGTTGAAGGTGAGATTTTGGCGAAAGCTTAATCAATAATCCTTCATGCTCCGCGTTCCTTCCTCCATCCAGGCCAATCAGTTTGAATCGCTGAATATTCGGCGCCCCGACGCTTCCGAAATGAAGTTTGTCGCGTATCGCAGCGACGTATATCCAGAGCGGAATGAGGTCTTTTTTGAGGAGCATGCCGTCATTGTGGTACTTGAGGGCGAGAAGAAATTCAGTTCACCCACGCAGGAGTTGCACGTTCGCAAAGGCGACATTCTGTTTTTTCAGCGGGGGTGCTACTCCATGAACGAATCAATCGACAACAGCTACCGAAGTCTGGTGTTTTTTGTGAATGAGAAAATGCTGAAAGAGTTTGTCAATCAACATTTATCGCTGTTTCAATCAGCCTCTACCTCCCTCCCGACGGACCTGATTTTATCATTCTCCTCATCGCCTACGTTTGCCACGTTTATTGATTCGCTACTGCCTTATTTTGGCTCCAAAACACCATTTCTGAATGATCTCTTACGACTCAAGTTTCAGGAATTATTGCTTCATCTTCTCGAACTCGATACATTAGGGCGACTGCGGGCTATTTTGTGGCACATTTATCAGGGTCAGAAAATCGACCTCGATTATTTGATGAATGCCTATTCGCTTAAACCACTATCGATGAGCGAATTGGCCAGATTATCAGGCCGTAGTCTCTCCGGATTTAAACGCGAATTTGAAGAACACTTTCATACGTCGCCCGGTCATTGGATACGACTGAAGCGGCTTGAACACGCTCACTTTCTACTCCGAAACACGGATAAAAACGTATCGGAAGTAAGTATGGAAATCGGGTATGAAAGCGTATCACATTTTATTAAAGCGTACAAGGCCCAATACGGTTTTACACCCAAACGACGTAATTAATCCTATACCTATATGTTACACTGTACCCCCTTTCTTCTATTCGACGGAAATTGCGCTGAAGCAATGACCTTTTACCAAACGTGTCTTGGTGGAGACTTGACGCTGATCAAGCTCGGCGATACGCCCATGAAAGACCAGTTCCCTCCCGAAAAACATGACCGGATTATCAACGCCCAACTGAAAAGTGGTGCTATCGATTTTTCGGCTACCGACTGGATGGCTTCTCCTAAACTCGAGCCAAAACCGGGAAACACGTTCAGCATATATGTCGTCGGCGAAACATATGATGACGTAAAAACAGTGTTCGACAAACTGGCAGACGGAGCAGATAAGGATACCAGAACATTCATTGAGCTGAATAATATGCCATTTGGGAGCTATGGCCAACTCACCGATAAATACGGCGTTTCCTGGATTTTCAAAGGCGGTAAGAAAGACTAACTGTCCTTGTCTATCTAGCCAGTAACGTTTAAACACTTCATCAACTATGATTGCACGAATTACCTTCCTTACACTCCTGATAAGCAGCGCAGTTGCCTCAGCTCAACAAACGAGTTCACCAATCCGGAAAACAGTCGAGACCTCGAAACGCTCGATTCGGCTTGATGTTCCGATGACAAACTCCATCCAAAACGCATTCAAGGCCGGCACACGTGATTTCTCTGGCAAACCGGGACCTAATTACTGGCAATTAGAGGCCGACTATACCATAAAGGCAAGCCTTGATCCGGCAACGCAGACAATTACTGGGTCAGAAAAAATTAGCATGCATAACAATAGCCAGTACGACCTGAAAACGATTGTTCTGCGCCTTGATCATAACCTGTTTCGGCCAGAAGCCCAGCGCGGAGCATCTGTACCAGCCGAAGCAACGGACGGTATGGTTTTAACGAGCCTGAAAGTAGCTGGTCAGCCAGTGGATCTTACAGCCGTAGCTCCCACTCCGTCGCCATTTGGTCGGAGTACAGCACCCACTACAAAAATGACAGTATCCGGGCTTACGCAAACGATAGCGACGATCAATCTGGTTGATCCGGTTAAAGCAGGCACAACGGTTGAGCTGGAAATTGACTGGCACACCAAGCTTCCCGGTGGTCCAAACGGACGAGGGCACCGCATGACGCAACGATTTGACAGCAAACTTTTTCAGCCCACCCAATGGTACCCACGCCTTGGGAAATACGATGATCTGCGCGGCTGGGAAACAAGCCCTTATCTTGGCCCTTCGGAGTTCTATAATAACTTCGGCAAATTCGATGTATCCATCACTGTACCCGGCGGATGGATTGTCAGCGGTACAGGCATCCTACAGAATCCAAACGAAGTGTTAACCGCAACGGCACGGCAGCGACTTTCCACCGTTCTTAACTCCAACGATGAAGTAACCATTGTAGGCGAAACCGAAAAAGGCCCTGGTCAAGCAACGGCACCGGGCGACAAACTTACCTGGCATTTTGTGGCCGACAAGGTCAATGATTTTGCCTGGGCAACCGCCGAAAACTTTGTCTGGAAAGCAACCCGTGCCACCATTCCCGGCAAAGGCGCTATTCCGATTCATATGGTTTACCTCCCCGAGCGTGCTAAATTCTTCGAAAAAGCGGGGCTACTTTCGCGCCATGCACTTGAGTTTTATTCGGCGCTTTGGGCACCTTATCCCTTTCCTCAATTGACCTTACAGGATGGCCCAAGCGCGGGCATGGAATACCCAATGGTCATTAACTCCAATCAGGGGGCGGCTGACCATGAAACCGGGCACCAGTGGTGGCCCATGATGCTGGGCACGAATGAGACCCGTTACGGCTGGATGGATGAAGGCTTCAACCAGTACATGAATATTCTCTCGGCCGCCGACCGAGACGGGAAACCCTATAACCTAGATGGTTTGGGACAAAGCTATGGCCGCATGAGTGGCGACGAAAACGAAGCGCCCATGATGTGGAGCGCCAACGATGCTGGTAGTGGCTATCGGTTTCAAACCTACGGCAAAACTCCGCTGATGCTCTCTATGCTGGGTGGCATTGTAGGCGATCAGGCCGTGATAAACGCCATGAAAAAATATACAGCCACGTGGGCGTTCAAGCATCCGTCCCCCTGGGATTATATCTTCTTCATGAACAATGAATTAGGCCAGAATCTCGAATGGTTCTGGTATTACTGGCTATGGGAAACCGACACAGTCGAAGGGTCGATTCAGGGCGTGAAAACAGCCAACGGCCAGACTACGGTAACCGTTCATGAGGCAGGCCAGATGCCATCGCCAGTGGTGCTGAAGGTTGAGTTCGATCCAACAGGTCCTGCCATTAAAACGATGCCTAATGCCAAAATGATCGATGCCACCACGGCCGAAGTTACCTGGCCTGCGTCCGTTTGGTTTGATGGAAACCGCACGTTTAACGCAGTCTTGAATTTTGGCGAACGCAAGATCAAAAAGCTAACGTTTGATCCGCATGGCCGTTTCCCGGATGCTAATACCACCGATAACATCTGGCCACGGGAGTGATCGCTATTCCCCATTACCTAGTCGATCAATGGCAAGCATTTTACCAGCAACCTTCAAAAGTATAAGACAAACCTTTAAATATATAAGCCGCCCGCTGGCCAGATATTGAGCTTTGCACAACAAAACAAAAATCAAAAAATGGCTAAGACAATCCTAGTTACAGGGGCATCATCGGGCATCGGAAAAGAAACAGCCAAACTGTTTCAACAAAAAGGCTGGAACGTAATTGCCACCATGCGTTCGCCAGAAAAAGAGCAAGAGTTAACGCAATTGGACAATGTACTGGTTACAGCGTTAGATGTACAGGACACCGAATCAATCCCAAAAGCGGTTAAAGAAGGTGCAGACAAATTCGGTACCATCGACGCGTTGGTCAACAACGCAGGTTACGGATTGATGGGCGTTTTTGAGGCCGCAAAAACGGAACAGATCAGAAGGCAATACGACGTAAACGTGTTTGGTTTAATGGATGTAACCCAGGCCGTTTTGCCCTACCTAAGAGCCAATGGCGGTGGGGCAATCATCAACATTTCTTCATTTGGTGGTGTAGTAGCCTTACCATTCGGCAGTTTGTACAACAGTACAAAATTTGCGGTCGAAGGTCTTTCTGAAGGCTTATCCCACGAATTGGCTCCATTAAATATTGCCGTTAAAGTAATAGAACCCGGTTCCATTACTACAAATTTCCGGAACACAAGAGAAACCGTTACGAGCGATCTACCGGCTTACAGCAACGACGTTTTTGGTAAATTCTTTGGGCGTTTTACCGAGATGACGGGCCACCTACCCAAAGCAAGTGCCGCCGATGTTGCCCATACAATTTACGAAGCCGTAACCGATGGTAAAATCAAATTGCGTTATGTAGTTGGCGAAGACGCACAGTTTTTCATCGACCTGAAAGCGAAAAATAAGGATGAAGATTTCATCCTGAAAATGCGAAACCAGCTCATCAATTAGTGCTAACTACTACAGACTATGCAAACCAAATACGTAGATATTCAGTCAATAAGCGATTTGCATACGCTGTATGGGTGGTCGAAGCCCAGGCACCCGTTGGTTTCGTTGATAGACCTGAAAGAAGCAAACAGAAGTAATATCCAGCCCGATACATTTTACCGTCTGGGCTTTTATGGCATCCATTTTAAAAAGATGACCGGTGTTTTAAACTATGGCATGTCGCACTACGACTTTACGGAAGGCACCTTGATGTTCGTGGCCCCCAATCAGGTTATTTCATCAGACCCCGACCTTCACATAGAAGAGGCCTGGGGTCTGGTATTTCATCCTGATCTGTTGAATAATTCGCCTTTAGGTACCAAAATGAATTCGTACTCTTTTTTTCATTATGATATAAATGAAGCCCTGCATATTTCAGAGGATGAAAAGTTAATTGTAAAAGATTGTGTAGAGCGTATCAGAAAAGAGTATTCCCAGAATATTGATAAGCACACCCAGGTACTCATTCAAGCGAATATTGAGTTATTGCTAAACTACTGCGACAGGTTTTACGATAGGCAGTTTCTTACCAGGTCGAAAGTCAATAATGACATTGCACAGCGTTTTGAGCGGATGCTTAAAGACTATTTCAACAATGAAACCCTGATAGACATGGGCTTACCCGACGTGCACTACTTTGCATCAGCCCTTAATTTATCGGCCAATTATTTATCCGATCTTTTAAAAAGATACACCGGAAAATCCACGCAAGAACATATCCATCTGCAATTGACAGAAAAAGCTAAAACGCTTTTATGGGGTTCCGCCAAACCGATTAGTGACATTGCATTTGAACTCGGATTTGAACATCCATCCCATTTCACAAAAATATTTAAGACGAAAACAGGCAAATCGCCAACTGAATACCGACACCTCAACTAGGAACGGCCTGTACCCTAGATTTTGCTATAGACTAACTCTTACGCTAGCCAGACGCGTCAAAAGCTGGTACTCCTTCATTTAGCTCATAGAAAACACGGTAATCTTTCTCTTGGCCACAAATACGGTTTTACACCCAATTTAACCCCCTGAACTAAAATCGCTATTTACTGGACGAATGACGGGATACGGGATTGAATAAGATTCTGCAACTTTGTAATCACGTTTCTCCGCTTTTTGTCATTCCGACGTTAGGAGGAATCTTAAAGTTTCGTATTAGTCAAGCTTAAGATTCCTCCTAACGTCGGAATGACAAAAAGGTATTTAACAGTTACCTACTAACCACTATGAGTACCCCAAAAACCCTGTTCGATAAAGTATGGGATGCGCACGTCATCCGGCAGGTAAAAGATGGTCCCGATGTATTGTTCATCGACCGTCATTTTATTCACGAAGTAACCAGCCCAGTGGCTTTTCTGGGCCTCGAAGGACGTAATGCACCTGTCCTGTTTCCTGAACGGACATTCGCAACCGCCGATCACAACACGCCAACCATAAACCAGCATTTGCCTGTTGCTGATCCTATGTCGGCCAATCAATTAGCAGCTTTGGAGCGGAATGCGGCTAAATATGGCATTTCACACTGGGGGCTGGGCCACATTAAAAATGGTATTGTACACGTAGTAGGTCCCGAAAACGGCATCACACTACCTGGCATGACCATCGTTTGTGGCGACTCGCACACCTCAACACATGGAGCTTTTGGCGCCATTGCCTTCGGTATTGGTACCTCAGAAGTTGAGATGGTGCTGGCAACGCAGTGTATCATGCAGCCGAAGCCGAAGAAAATGCGGATTACGGTCAATGGTAAAACGGGCAAAGGCGTATTACCCAAAGACGTAATTCTGTACATCATCTCGCAAACGTCGGCCAGCGGTGCTACCGGTTATTTTGTCGAATACGCGGGTGAAGTATTCGAGAACATGACCATGGAAGGCCGGATGACGGTTTGTAACATGACCATCGAAATGGGTGCTCGGGGAGGCATGATTGCCCCCGACCAAACCACGCTCGATTACCTAAAAGGTCGTGAATTGTCGCCCAAAGGCGAACAATGGGACAAACTGGTTCCTTACTGGGAAACGCTCAAAACCGACGAAGGCGCTACGTTCGATGTAGATCTTACGTTCGACGCAGCCGATATCGAGCCGCAAATCACCTACGGCACAAACCCTGGTTTAGGAACGGGCGTAACGCACCAGATTCCAGTAGCCGAAGCCGTAAAAGATGGTTCTGCCAGCTACAAAAAATCGCTTCAGTACATGGGCTTCGCCGAAAACGAATCCATGATTGGCAAACCCGTTGATTTTGTATTCCTCGGCAGTTGCACCAATGGTCGGATTGAAGATTTCCGGGCGTTTGCTTCTATCGTGAAGGGCCGTCAGAAAGCGGATAACATCACGGCCTGGTTGGTACCCGGATCACACGTGGTGGAGAAACAAATCAAAGACGAAGGTATTCTGGATATTCTGACCCAAGCTGGTTTCGAACTACGGCAGCCCGGTTGTTCGGCTTGTCTGGCCATGAACGAGGACAAAGTTCCTGCTGGTAAATACGCCGTATCAACATCAAACCGCAACTTCGAAGGTCGTCAGGGCCCCGGTGCACGCACCTTGCTGGCAAGCCCACTCGTTGCTGCTGCGGCTGCCGTAACTGGTGTTGTTACTGATCCAAGACAGTTTATATAGTTTATAGTTTACGGTATTTGGTTTACTGTTGGCTAAAGCGAAAGCAACTGTGCATCAGCCAACAGTAAACCAAATACCGTAAACCGAAAACCTAATTTCCTATGGCTTACGACAAATTCACTATACTCCGGAGCAGTGCCGTTCCCATGCCCATTGAGAACGTTGATACTGACCAAATTATCCCTGCCCGTTTCCTGAAAGCGACTGAACGCAAAGGATTCGGCGACAACCTTTTCCGCGATTGGCGCTACAACAACGACAATACGCCTAAGGCCGATTTCGTCCTGAACAATCCAACCTATTCAGGCAAAATCCTGGTCGGTGGTAAAAACTTTGGTAGCGGATCGAGCCGCGAGCACGCAGCCTGGGCCATTTATGACTATGGTTTCCGTTGTGTGGTATCGAGCTTCTTCGCCGATATTTTCCGGAACAACTCAATCAACGTCGGCATTTTACCCGTTCAGGTTAGCCCTGAGTTTCTGGAAAAAATCTTTGCAGCCATCGAAGCCGATGCAAAGACCGAACTGGAAGTAAATCTTCCGGCGCAGACCATTACGATACTGGCTACGGGCGAGATCGAAAGCTTTGCCATCAACGAGTACAAAAAGCATAACCTCACCAACGGCTACGACGACATCGATTATCTCCTGTCGATGAAAAGCGAAATCGAAGCCTTCGCCGACGCGAGACCCTTCTAAAGAGTGAAAGAGTGAATGAGCGAAAGTGGGGCTTGCGCGTAAACAATTTCGCCATTGAAGCCCCACTTTCGCTCATTCACTCATTCACTCTTTCACTCCTTAAAAATGAAACGTCGTTATATTGAAATCATGGACACGACGCTTCGCGATGGTGAACAAACCAGCGGAGTGTCGTTTTCTGCGTCCGAAAAATTAGCACTAGCCCAATTACTGCTTACCGAAGTTAAAGTCGACCGCGTAGAAGTGGCTTCGGCACGCGTATCGGCAGGAGAATTGGAGGCTGTGCAGCAGATTACGGCATGGGCTTCCAAAGCTGGCCTGCTCGATAAAATTGAGGTACTAACCTTTGTCGACGGCCAAGCCTCGCTCGACTGGATGCGTGCGTCGGGGGCCAAGGTAATGAACTTGTTGACGAAAGGCTCGCTCAATCACCTGACTCACCAGCTTAAGAAAACTCCAGAGGAACATTTTGCCGATATCCAGCAGGTTATTACCCAGGCGCAACAATCGGGTTTACAAGTCAATGTGTATCTGGAAGACTGGAGTAATGGTATGCGTAACTCGCCTGAGTACGTGCTTCAATATCTGGACTTCTTACAAACGCAACCTATTCGCCGGGTACTACTGCCCGATACGCTTGGGGTGATGACTCCATCTGAGTCGTATTCGTTTATTAGTCAGGTAGTCAATCGCTACCCCAACCTGCATTTCGATTTCCACGCACACAACGACTACGACCTTAGTATCGCTAACGTAATGGAGGCAATTCGGGCGGGCGCGCATGGCCTACACCTGACGGTTAACGGGCTAGGCGAACGGGCTGGAAATGCGCCAATGGCCAGCGCCATAGCTGTCTTGCGCGATTTCCAGCCTGAGGTTAAAATGGGCGTTGTTGAAAAATCTCTGTATCAGGTCAGCAAGATTGTTGAAACATTTTCGGGGCTTCGCATTCCAGATAACAAACCTGTTGTTGGCGATAACGTATTCACACAGACAGCAGGTATTCATGCCGACGGCGACAAGAAAAACAACCTGTATTTCAACGCCTTACTCCCTGAACGATTTGGCCGAAAACGCAGCTATGCACTCGGGAAAATGTCAGGAAAAGCGAACATTGAGAACAACCTGCGCGAACTTGGCATCCAATTATCAGAGGTCGATCTCAAAAAAGTAACGCAACGAGTTATCGAATTAGGCGATCAGAAAGAGGTCGTGACGCGGGAAGATTTGCCGTATATCATTTCTGACGTATTGAACACAAGTGCCATCGCTTCGCGGGTGGAGGTACTTAATTACGTGCTGACTCACTCAAAGGATCTAAAACCGTCTGCCACGTTAAGAATACGTATCGATGAAGAGTTATTCGAAGAAAACGCGCAGGGTGATGGTCAGTACGATGCGTTTATGAATGCATTGAAGAAAATCTACAGTAAAAAGAAGCTAACGCTACCGGTATTGACCGATTATGCGGTTCGGATACCAACCGGACCGACCGGTGGGCGAACCGATGCTCTTTGCGAAACGACAATCACCTGGAAGCACAAAAAGCAGGAATTTAAAACGCGGGGCCTTGATTCTGACCAAACTGTATCCGCCATTAAAGCCACTCAAAAAATGCTGAATACGCTAGATTAAAAATGACGATTCGTTTAATAACTTCGTGTTCTAGTTAACAAAGCCTAAAACGAGATCAGATTTAATTTGTCCTTTATGAGCCAGGCAAAACAAACGGCGGAAAAAGTAGAGTATAACGGATCAGACAATTTGGCTATTATGAGCCACGCTGTTAACTACAACAGCGGCCTGTATAAGTGGGTATCTCGTGATATCCGTCCTGGCGAAGCCGTGTTGGATTTTGGGGCTGGTAATGGGGAGTATGCCAATCGATTTCCACTAGGCAGCGTCGATGCGGCCGAAATCGATCCTGATCTTTTGCCGTTAATTAAACAGCCGGTTTTTACCGACATTAGCCAGCTCACCAAGAAGTATGATTTAATTTATACAATCAACGTACTGGAGCACATCGAGCACCATGGCGAAATCGTAAAAGAGCTATTTAGCAAGCTCAAGCCGGGCGGTCGCATTAAGGTGTTTGTACCTGCTCGCCAGGAGATTTTCAGCAATATGGACGAGCACGTTGGCCATTATCGTCGCTACGATAAAAAACTGGTTCGTCAGATTCTGGAAGATGCAGGCTTTCGGGTCACCGATTGCCGCTATTATGATTTCGCAGGTTACTTTATCTCGTTACTCTATAAGTGGTTAGGAAAAGACGGTCGGATTACTAAAGAATCCGTTATTCTTTACGACCGGGCCATCTTTCCCGTAAGTCGTGTATTTGATATATTGACCGTAGGCCAGGTTATTGGCAAAAATGTCATTGCCGAAGCCGTTCGCCCTCAGTAGGTTATAATTCTTTTGTTTAATTCCATCTAGCTATAAGTTCCCTAAAGAAAGATTGAGCGTCGATTCGCTTTTTCTTTCAGTTGAAAAAATGAAAAAACACATTCTAGTGGTGCCAGGCGATGGCATTGGAGCCGAAGTGACCGCCGTTGGCAAACAGGTTTTAGAAGTTATTGCTCAGAAATTCGGGCATGAGTTTTCATACGATGAAGCACTCATTGGCCACGTTGCCATCGAAGCCACAGGTTCTCCCCTACCAGCCGAAACTTTAGCTAAAATGAAGGAGGCCGATGCCATTTTATTTGGCGCTGTAGGTCATCCCAAATACGATAACGATCCATCGGCTAAAGTCCGTCCTGAACAGGGGTTGTTACAAATGCGTAAGGAGCTTGGCTTGTACGCTAACCTTCGCCCAATCAAACTCTTCGACGAACTCCTCGACGCATCGAGTATCAAGCCTGAGATTCTTCGTGGCGCTGATATTCTGTTCTTCCGGGAATTGACGGGTGATGTTTACTTCGGTAAACGTGAACGTATTGACGAAGGCAATACGGCTTACGACACCATGATCTACAGCAAATATGAAGTAGAGCGTATTGTTCGGAAGGCATTCGAAGCCGCTCGTACACGCAGTAAAAAACTGTGTTCGGTTGATAAAGCAAACGTACTCGAAAGCAGCCGCTTGTGGAGAGAAGTCGTTCAATCCCTGGCACCTGAGTATCCAGACGTTACCGTTGAGCATCAGTTTGTGGATGCGATGGCCATGTTATTGATCAAAGATCCTAAGCGGTATGACGTCGTCGTGACCGGTAACCTTTTTGGCGATATCCTAACCGATGAAGCCAGTCAGATTGCGGGTTCAATGGGTATGTTGGCTTCGGCTTCGGTTGGCGACAGCACAGGGGTTTATGAACCCATTCATGGCTCGGCACACGATATTACAGGTAAAGGCGTAGCCAATCCATTAGCATCAGTTTTGTGCGTAGCGCTCTTATTGGATATTTCCTTTGGCCTTAAGGCAGAAGCGCAGACGGTTATCGACGCTGTAGATGCGATATTAAAAGCAGGTTTCCGCACGCGCGACATTGCCAATAGCACTACGCCAGTCGATAAAATTCTTGGCACCGATGCGATGGGCGAGCAAATTCTGCAACGTCTGAATGCATAATTACCTACCGATCATCAGTTGAAAAAATTTGTGTATTCCCTTGCACTCTTTTTCAAAATGGTTATTTTTGTAGCGTATTTACGCGACCAGCGAAATTTCGCAAATCAAATTATGCCTATTTCCCTTACTAACCGACTGCAAAACCTAAACGTTTTATAGAACGGAGAGAAGGATATGCCATACGAAAAGGCCCTTTCTCAACAGGAAAGGGCCTTTTTTATAGACCAATAAATTTTTACGTTTTCAATATATATCGGACCATGAGCCAACGAGTTTATATTTTCGATACCACTTTGCGCGATGGCGAACAAGTGCCAGGCTGCCAGTTGACCACCGAAGAAAAAATTGTGGTTGCCAAAGAACTGGAACTATTAGGTGTCGATATTATTGAAGCAGGCTTCCCTATCTCAAGTCCCGGTGATTTCCGTTCCGTTGTCGAAATCTCGAAAGCTGTTTCAGAGCCTACGATCTGTGCACTTAGCCGGGCTGTAAAAGGCGATATCGATGCAGCAGGTGAAGCGCTCAAGTGGGCTAAACGAGGTCGTATTCACACCGGAATTGGCTCATCGGATATTCACATTCGGAATAAATTCGGTAGCACACGGGAGAAAATTCTGGAGCAAGCTATTGCCGCTGTTAAGCATGCAAAAACCTACGTTGAAGATGTAGAGTTTTATGCCGAAGATGCTGGCCGTGCCGATCTGGCATTCCTGGCCCAATTAACAGAAGCCGTTATTAATGCTGGAGCCACGGTTGTTAATATTCCAGACACAACCGGCTATTGCCTGCCAGACGAGTATGGTCGAAAAATTGCGTATATATACGAACACGTGTCTAATGTTCATAAGGCTACGATTTCAATTCACTGCCATAACGATCTGGGTCTGGCGACAGCAAATACGCTCGCAGGCGTTATGAACGGCGCACGTCAGGTAGAAGTAACCATGAACGGCATTGGTGAGCGGGCAGGTAATACATCGCTTGAAGAAGTCGTAATGGCCATTAAGGTGAAGAAGGAATTAGGCCTATACACAAATGTCGATTCGACACGCTTGTTCCCGCTAAGCAACTTAGTGTCTCAAATGATGCGTATGCCTGTTCAGGCAAACAAAGCCATTGTGGGTCGAAATGCGTTTGCTCACTCGTCAGGTATTCACCAGGATGGTTTTTTAAAGCATTCTGAGAACTACGAGATCATGAATCCGCATGATGTTGGTGTTCCAAAATCTTCGATCGTTCTGACCGCTCGTAGTGGCCGCCACGCCTTAAAACACCGGCTCGAATTGTTAGGCTTCCGTTATGACAAGCCAACCCTCGATGGTATTTACACGCGCTTCCTGGATATGGCTGATATTCGGAAAGAAGTAAATGATAAAGACTTAATGGAATTAGTCCGCTAGTCTAAGCCCGTCTCACGAGACGGGCTTTTTAGTTTTTAGCCGAACAAATTAATAAAACGGTCTGTTTCGCCAATAAATCCTTCACGGTTATGGCACGTCCAACTCCCGAATTAATCAATGCGCTCCGTAAAACAGCTCAAAGCTTAAAAAATGGCTCTCCATACCAATGGGGTCATATGGGCGGCTGTAATTGTGGTAATTTGGCTCAGGCACTAACAAAACTCAATAAAGACCAGATTCACCGTCACGCTATGCAACGCCACGGTGATTGGAATGAACAGGCCGAAGACTACTGCTCAACTAGCCAAATGCCTATCGATCTTCTTATCAATGAAATGCTACGTGCCGGGCTAATGCTTGAAGATTTAAAGCATCTTGAGCGATTGGACGATCGGCAAGTCTTAGCCCGTTTTCCCATCGAAAAACGCTACCTAAAGCACAACCTGCGTGAAGATGTTATCGCCTATATGAACGCTTGGGCTGATCTTTTAGAAGAACAGCTTTTGGTTAAAATAACCTTAGCCTCTTTACAGGAAGTTGAATTTGCTTAGATACTGGTTTCTTTTAGTAGCGATAGGCGCCTTTGATGTTCTTATGGCCACCAACAAAAAAGCCTGTCTTCTGGACAGGCTCTCTTTTTTAATTTCATTCAGGTGGCACCTTCCTACTCTCCCGCTTGTGACAGCAGTACCATCGGCAGTACG
>NZ_BAAHBI010000034.1:0-50395 GCF_054776755.1 Spirosoma litoris
ACCCAAAACTACGGCCCGACTGCGGTGTTTACTTGCCATCATTACTTTTTAAGGACTACCGATTCTATATATTCATTTGATTCTATCGTTTCTGATTATCAGCACAATAGAATCGAAAGGATCTATAGAAACAATTAGAATCTATTTTGTCAAAGCACTAGTCTGACTACTCCTCTATAAAAACGCTAGAAGTATTTCCTAGAATGACACTGGCGCAGCTTCAGCAGCGATTCCATGAGTTATATCCCAACCTCCGGCTTGAACCCCTGAGCGAGTTATCAACCCTGAGCGGCCATTGGTGTGCCAGACTATGAAGCAAGGAAGCCTACTATCCTCTTTGATAGGCTCCCCCAGAACAGTAGGCCAATAGTACTAATGCATTGTACAGGTAGATGTAACAAAACCGGCATTGATAATAGTAACCCATACTAGCTTATTTTATACTTATTGATTTACTAGACTGGTTTGCTTAAAACACGCCCTTACAGATCAATAAACATCTTGATTAAGATTAGTCAACCTACAGATTCTGCTCATAGTTAGCGCCTTAAAATAGGCAGAACTTTACTAGTGACATGGAGGTAGTGTCTACCTTCAGGGGAATAGAAAAAAGTTGTGCGAGTACAAGTAGGCGCAGATGTTCCATGTGCCTACTTGTCTTTATGCTCCCTAAATAGACTCGGAAGCTTACCAAAAAATAGGTATTGAGTTTCCCCAGCGCCAATGTATAAATACGGTCAAATCGTAGTACCAATACATGGGTGTGACGCCAAACGAATTGCATTTTATCACCTTTTAAGGCTCAACTATGGTGCGCTCTTTTAATAAGGTTGTTAACATACAAGTTGGTTCTCCCCTATACTGGCTTTTGTTAATCGGTTTATTCTTCCCTGGATGCCATAGCCGACAGGCTGAATCAGTGCTCATTAAAGGATCTGACACGGAAGTTAATCTGGTTTTGGGTTTGGCGGAGGCTTATATGGCCCGCGACTCTGCCTGTTCGTTAGCCATTACTGGCGGAGGTTCTGGTCTGGGTATAGCTGCCTTATTGAATGGTAAAACTCAACTGGCAAACTCATCTCGGGATCTGAATAGCGAAGAATGTCAGTTAGCCAAAGACCGAGGCATCCGTATCTACACCTTTGTTTTTGCCAGAGATGCCATTGCTATTATTGTAAATAAGGCCGTTCCGATCAGGGCAATTAGCCTTTCTGATCTGGCCAACCTTTATGCTGGCGGTATAATGAACTGGAAGACATTGGGCGGCCAAGATGCCCCCATTTCGTTATACGGTCGACAGAACAGTTCGGGAACTTACATTTATTTACGCCAGAAGGTTGTAAAAAAGGAGTATTCGTCAAAAATCCGCGAACTGAATGGCTCAGCTCAGTTGATTCAGGCCGTTAGTGAAGATCCCAATGGCATTGGCTATGTAAGTGTTGGGTATATACAGGAGAGCAAGGTAAAAAAGGCATTTCCAAACATTAAAGTCCTTCTCATTGCCGATCCTCAAACAGGCAAAACACATTCTCCCTATGATAAACGAAGTGTAGAAAACGAAACGTATCCACTCACCCGCCCACTGTACCAGTTCGTAAATGGTCAACCAAAGGGGACGTTACGCCAATTTATGCAGTTTGAATTGAGTCCGAAGGGAAGGGAAATTATAGCCTCAATGGGGTATTTTCCGATTAGCCAAACCTACCACGATCAAAATAAACGAAATGGACTTAATTTATGAAAGCCCGGTACGTCAATAACAGAATCGCACAGTACGGCTTTCACTTGGCAGGTGGGCTTTCCATTGCCATTTTGGGTGGCATATTCTGGATGTTAGCCGTCAATGGCCTAACAATATTCCGGGAGATATCCTTCACAGACTTCTGTCTGAATTCGTCCTGGAATCCAGCGGCTTATGGACGCCCCTCGTATGGAATACTACCCTTATTGGTTAGTACCGTGATGGTAACGCTGGGCGCTATGGTAATTGCCGTACCAATAGGTATAGGAACAGCGGCTTACCTGGCCGAAGTTGCCCCCATCTGGATTAGAGAGCTATTGAAACCAGTAATTGAAATGTTAGCGGCAGTGCCTTCAGTTGTTGTGGGTTTCATTGGGATAGTAGTTATCAATCCATTGCTCATTCAGTTTTTTGGCCTGAGCAATGGGCTAAATGCCTTAAACGGCTCCCTCTTACTCAGTATAATGGCCTTACCAACCATTATTACCGTTGCTGAAGAAGCCATTCACCGAGTACCTACTGAGTACAGAGAAGGTTCCTATGCGCTGGGTGCCAATAGCTGGGAAACTTTAGTGTGGGTTAGTTTGCCTTCGTGTTATTCGGGGTTAATGGCGGCTGTTGTGCTGGGCATAGGGCGGGCCATTGGCGAAACCATGACTGTACTGATGGCCACTGGTAATGCTATTGCGATGCCAGACGGCATTTTTAGTTCCGTTCGTACACTTACCGCTACCATTGCAATTGAATTAGGTGAGGTAGCCAGAGGAACCATCCACTATAAAGCCCTATTTGCCGTCGGCGGAGTTCTGTTTCTCCTGACAGGGATTATAAACATTCTGGCTGAGCGAATGGTAGCCCGCTACCGAAAATCCGGTACTTGATATGAAAAGAACCCTAACTCGATAGCTTGGGATCAACTCGTTACGCTTGTGTTGTCTTCTTGTATTAGCTATCCTCGCTGGTCTGTTAACCTATATTGCTTTTGAAGGTGGGCGTACAATCAGCTGGCATTTTTTAATTGACTACCCCCAGAACGGGATGACTCAGGGGGGAATATTTCCCGCTATTGTGGGAACGGTGTGGGTTACGCTTGTCGCAACGTTGTTTGCGCTGCCGCTGGGGGTTGCCTGTGCAATTTATTTGAATGAATATGCAACAGACACGCTGTTTACGCAACTTATCCGAGCCGCATTTCGGAACCTTGCCAGCGTGCCTTCCATTATCTATGGTTTATTTGGGCTGGCACTCTTTGTCGAAAGTTTTCGGTTAGGAGCCTCGGTTCTATCTGCCGGACTTACCTTGGGTTTACTAACCCTCCCCTACATCAGCACAATCTCAGAAGAAGCCTTTAAAACTGTACCACCCGCATACCGGGAAGGCGCTTTAGCATTAGGAGCTACCCAGTGGGAAACAATCCGAACGGTAGTGCTTCCAGTAGCACGTCCAGGTATTATTACAGGCGCCATTCTGGCTATATCAAGAGCTGCTGGCGAAACAGCTCCGCTGTTATTTACCGGTGTAACGTTTTATCAGCGCTACCTGCCGGTTTCCGTCTTCGATTCGTTTATGGCGTTACCCTATCACATTTATATCCTTTCGACTCAGCATTATGCCATTGAGCAGGTACGTCCTTTAGCGTATGGAACCTCGTTAGTATTGCTCATACTTATCGGCATACTTAATGGATTCGCCTTTGTTCTTCGGTATCAGTATCGAAATAGTCTATGAAACCCAGCCCGCATATCAAACTTGAGGTCAAAAAACTGCATGTTTATTTTTCAGATAAGCATGTATTGAAGGATATAAATCTAACTGTGGCCGAACATACCATAACCGCGCTTATTGGCCCATCTGGTTGCGGCAAATCAACGCTGTTACGTAGCCTAAATCGTCTGCACGATCTGTTACCAACTGCTCGAATCACTGGTCAGATCCTGCTAAATGGCGAGAATATACTAGCCCCCAAAACCGACGTAGTAGCTGTCCGCCGTAGAATTGGTATGGTCTTTCAAAAGCCAAACCCGTTCCCCAAGTCTATTTTCGATAATGTAGCATATGGTTTACGGATAAACGGCCTAGAAACACGCGAAAGTCTATCCGAAAAAGTAGAAGAGAGTCTTCGACAAAGCAATTTGTGGGAAGAGGTAAAAGATGGACTGGACAAATCGGCTTTGATCTTGTCGGGTGGCCAGCAGCAACGGCTCTGCATTGCTCGCGCTATTGCTGTAGCGCCCGAAATAATTTTGATGGATGAGCCTTGCTCAGCTCTGGACCCAATCAGCACAGCTAAAATAGAAGAGCTGATGAACGAGTTAAAAAAAAACTTTACGCTTATCATCGTAACGCATAATATGCAGGAAGCCCAACGGGTAGCTGACCAAACAGCCTTTATGTATTTGGGAAGAATAGAAGAAATAGGGCCAACCAACGCTATTTTCAAACATCCTAAGCATAAACTTACTCAAAACTATATCGCTGGAAGTTTTGGCTAATTAACTAGACTTGTCCAATATTAGATTCTAGTGCTTTGGCAAAATAGATTCTAGGGGATTCTATAGATTCTCGGGGCCGCCCGCGCGATTGATCCTATTGTACTGATAATCAAAGACGATAGAACCCAAAGAATCTATAGAAACTAAATTGGACGAGTACTAGTAGCAACAGGAAAGTCAATCCTGAAGAAGATTAAAGGATGCAGATGAAGTCAAAAAAGCTGACCTGAAAGCTTTACCGTTAAAACGCGGCCAGTTTAGTTAAAGTCAAGTTTACAAACAATTATCCTAATTCTGCGCTGTAATCGCCAGGTTGTCCAGGCAGAAACAAATTTGATTAAAGGGCATAATCTAATTTTGATAAATTTTCAAGGAGTAATGGTCAGCTGAGCAGCCTCCTAATAACTCTCAATTAAGAGGCTGATATTCATCACTACAGTTAGTCATTGGGCTTAGTACATTCGTGGTCGATAGTAATCATCAGTTCGTATGTATAGCTAAGCCTTACTATGGAAACCCAATCGACGATTAACACTCTGCACGATTTGCTCGATGAAGATGCCCGCAAGTTCATTAGTGCCGAAATTCAATTAAAAACCTGTTTACATGACTGGGTGAATAAAGCAGGCTCCCTTCAGCTAAAAAATATACTGCTGAAGTACCTCGATTTTATCGAACAACATGTAAAAAAAATAGAGTCGTTTATTGAAGCCGAACAACTAAAGGCAATCAGCGTCAGCAATCGGGTGATGCAGGCCTTTATTGATGAAGCTAACGAAAAGCTATCCAGTTGCCGCAATTCGAAAGTTATTGATGCATGCCTGTTAGCTGCTATCCAAACAATCAATCATTTTAAAATAAGCACTTACGGCACGGCTACGGCATTTGCCAGGGCGCTGGATATGGACAAGTTAGCGGCCATGTTTTATGAATTGGAGATAAATGAAAAGCATATTGACGACCGTTTATCTCAATTGGCCCAGTACGAAATCAATAACCAGGCTAAAGCCACTATTGAGCTACCGGAATAAGGAACTGGCCATGAACGTACAATATCATAATCAGGTAAGCATCCCCGTGGAGGGCATCCGATTAACGGGTGAGTTATACATCCCTCAACATGTCAACGGTATGATTGTCTTTGCCCATGGAAGCGGCAGCAGCAGGCTAAGTCAACGAAACCAGTATGTAGTTCAGTACCTACAGGAACGTAATTTCGGGACTTTACTGTTTGATCTGTTAACTGAAGCAGAGAATAAAAATTACTTCAACCGGTTTGCAATCGACCTACTAAAAGAACGATTAGTGTTCGCCACAAACTGGCTGGAACAAATACCTGCTGCCAGAAACATTCCCATCGGTTATTTTGGGGCCAGTACAGGCGCTGCTGCGGCTTTAAAAGCATCCGTTGACTTACCCCAGATTGCTGCGGTAGTATCCAGGGGTGGTCGACCAGACCTCATTGAAGATGAGGTATCGGCCGTAAAGGTGCCTACACTACTTATTGTCGGAAGTTTGGATCATCAGGTGCTGGAATTAAATCAGGAGGCCTATGGTGAGCTTTGTTATGAAAAACGCCTGGAAATCGTGGAAGGCGCTACGCATTTATTTGAAGAACCAGGGAAGCTGGAAATCGTTGCCGAATTGGCTGCTAACTGGTTCAACAATCATATGCCAGTTAAAATGAGTTAACCTTTAGCTGTGCTGCCAGCTTTGTTAATAAATTCAATTGAGACAATCCAGGTAGTCGTTTTTGGGTTATTCTCGTCGGGCTAATCAACCAGAAAGAACATGGCCTATGCCTTTAAACAGAAGCAGTCAGTTGCCCATAACATCAATCGAATACTGAAGCAAGAAGTGCAGGCGGCTCTTGACGCGTTAACAAATCCAGGTCAGCTAACTGGAGAGATGATTCATGATATCCGAAAACGCATCAAAAAAAGTAGAGCGTTAATTCGCTTAGTGCGAAGTGAACTGAACAAAAAAGACTTCCAGCGCGAGAATACCTATTACCGAACAATTGGCCAGCAGCTATCTTCCATAAGGGAAACCACCGTCATGGTCAAAACCCTTGACAGACTTCGAGAGACCCAACCAGATAGTATGTCTCCCCAACTGTTTACCGCTCTCCATATATCCTTACTCCATCAGCAAGACCAGGCAACTGGTACATTTTTCGAAGATCTGGCTCAGCCAAAACAATTAACAAAAGCATTTGAGCAGGCTTCCCAGCGATTTGACGGCTTATCTAAATGCCACAACGGATTTAAAGCAATTGCCCCTAACCTGAAAGCCATCTATCGGAAGACCCGTAAATCATTGAAGGTCGCCGTCCAGGCCCCTACGCTTAACCAGCTACATGAGTTAAGAAAAAACGTAAAAACTATCTGGTATTTTACCCGCTTATTGCAGCCGAGCTGGCCTGGCCCTTTTAAGGCTTATGCACGCGAGTTTGGTCGCTTAGGCGAGCTATTGGGCAATGACCATGATTTTGGCCTATTAGCCCAAATGATTGAATCAGACCATCTTAGGGTACGCAACAAACAAAGCAAAGAAACAATTCTGGCAAAACTGTATGAACAACGAATACAGTTTCAGATACAGATTTTTTCCTTAGCCAATCATTTATTGACCGAAAAGACTGGTGATTTTGTAAAAAGATTTCGGCTACAGTGGAAGGTATGGCACGCAGAAACCAGCCAGAAAATAGCAAACAAGCAATAATCCCCTTAAAGCGATTAGGATGGGCATCGAAATCGAACGAAAATACCTGGTTAAAGGCGAAGACTGGAAACAACCGGAGAATGGCCAGCTTTACCGGCAAGGCTATTTGAGTAGTCATCCCGATCGGACCGTACGGGTTCGTACAGTTGGGGACAAAGGCTATCTCACCATCAAGGGAAGAAATGTGGGTGCCAGCCGACCCGAATACGAGTACCCCATTCCTTACCCCGATGCTGAGGCAATGCTCAACCAACTATGCGAACAGCCGATCATTGAGAAAATTCGCTACCGACTCGTGTATAGTGGGCTTGTTTGGGAGATCGATGAATTTCGAGGGGAAAACCAAGGCCTTGTGGTTGCGGAAGTAGAATTAAGCGATGAACAGCAGTCCGTTGTACTTCCTGCCTGGGTAGATCGGGAGGTAACGGGCGATGTCATATACTACAACGCCAACCTGAGAACGCATCCTTTTTCCCAATGGGTCTGATCCCGTAAATAAGCCTTTGCCGTAACCACAAGTAAAACAATGGAATAGCTTATTGGGCTTTAGCCATTTTAGCCCTTTTACGGAAATAACCCCTCAATAGAAAGTTATGCTGAAGGGCTTTCATATTCTCATCAAAATGAATCGTACTCTGCTCTATATTCCCCATAGTCCGGTTTAAGCGACCATTAAATAACGTATCCGCCAGAATGGTACGTAACGCCCCTTCCTGCTTGGTTAAGTTATCGGCAAACTTGGTTAAAACGTGTACGAAGGTATCTGCCCGGCTCCCAGCCTGTCGAAATGATCCTACTGCCGAATGGAGGTCCGTAGCCAGGGTACTATCCTGAAGCAGATAGCCCAGATTACCCTGTCCGGCTCGAACCTGCCTTGTTATTTTTCGAATATCAGTTGCAGCGAGTTGAATTTGTTTTCCTGCCTGTTGTAGACTAAAAAGTGTCTGGTTCAGGTTGACTACCGGGGCTTTATCGGTTAGGATATACTTAAGCGTCGGACTATGGTTTAGCCCCCAGGCGAACGTTCGAAGCTCGTCGGAGATAGCAGACAGATTGTTTCCCGATTGGTTTACAGTGCGCATTAATTCACTGATCGACGAAGGTTTAACACTTCTCAACCGATCCCCTTCTTCAACGGATTGTGCAGGAACAGTTACTGCACTTAGATCAATAACGGCGTTACCCATTAATCCGTCGGTACTCAATGAGGCAAAAGCTGTTTTTTTTATAAATGGACTTACTTCTTTGCGAATAGCCAACTCAACGAATACCGATGTATCGTTGCTGATAGTGATGCGTTCAACGGTTCCGACATTAATGCCCGCAAAGCGTACGTTATTGCCTTTCACCAACCCAGCTACGTTAGTGAAACCAACCCCAATATGAACAACAGGATTGAACAGGTTACGCTGTTGGCCCAATAAATACAGGGTTCCAACTAGGAAAAAAGTGCCCGAAAGAACAAAAAGGCCGAGTTTTAGATTGCTAACCGTTTTCCTTTTCATCGAGATTTACGCAAAAAAGTCGTTGATCTGCCTGTCAGGAGATTGCCGGAGCTGGTCATACGTGCCAACACTATAGCAGCGTCCGTCAATCAGCATAGCAACCCGATTGGACGTCATCTGTACACACTTCATATCATGTGAAATAATAATTGCCGAAGTCTTATATTTTTCCTGGATGCTCAATATCAAGTGATTGATTTCCTTCGCTGTAATTGGGTCGAGACCAGTTGTGGGTTCGTCGTATAAAATAATATCCGGCTTTAGAATAAGTGTACGAGCCAGACTGATCCGTTTCCGCATCCCACCCGACAACTCAGCGGGCATCATGTCGACCGAGTGGGGCAACCCAACATTTTCGAGTGCTTCCATGACCAGGTCATTTACTTCACCTGGACTTTGGTCGAGCCAATGCCGTCGTAATGGAAACTCAAGATTTTCCCGAACAGTCATCGAGTCGTCCAAGGCATTGCTCTGAAACAGGAAGCCCACTCGGGTTCTGAGCTGATCCAACTCGTCATGCGTTAGGTTGGTTACATCTTCCCCCAGCACGCGAATGTGTCCTTTATCGGGCAACAAAAGACCAATTATGCACTTTATGAGTACCGATTTACCTGATCCTGATTTTCCCAGTACAACAAGATTTTCACTTCGTTTCAGGCTGAGGTTGAAAGTTTTTAACACCTGGTTCGTGCCAAACGATTTCGAGAGTTGACTTACCTCAATGACGGTTTCGGGCAGCATAGCCTTGAGTTCTGATCCGGTGTGTGTGTTGATCGACATCATGGCCCATTAGTTAAGACCCAGCAAGTCCGTAATTTGTACAGCTATCAGGTCCATAATAAATATAACAAGTGATGAAACCACGACGGCCGAATTGGCCGAATGCCCCACTCCTTCGGTACCTCTACTTGTATAATACCCTTTGAAACAACCAATTATGCCGATAGCAAAACCAAAGAAAAAGGTCTTGACAACCGCTGGAAGTAAATCGCCGAAAGCCAGTTTTTCAAAAACATTGTTGAAGAACAGAGAAAGACTCGTTTCGTCTCGCATGTTCACGCCGATATAGCAGGCAAAAATGGCAATCACATCGCCCAGAATTACCAGTAAGGGTAACAGAAGCGTCATGGCCAGTACTCGGGTAACGACTAAGTATCGGAATGGATTTGTACCGGATACCTCCATGGCGTCAATTTGCTCTGTGACATTCATCGACCCTAATTCGGCGCCAATGCTGGATCCCACTTTGCCCGCACAGATAAGGGCGGTAATGACCGGCCCAATTTCCCGAATGATCGACAGCGCAACCATAGCAGGAATCCACGACTCCGCTCCGAATTTAGCCATCGTTGGACGCGTCTGTAAGGTAAGTACAAGGCCCATAATAAATGCAGTAATGCCCACCAGGGGCAAAGACTGGTAACCGACGAGATAGCACTGCCGAAAAAATTCGGATACTTCCGGGCGTGGTTTAAACAGTTGTCGAAAAAAATCAGCTGCAAATCTGGACAGGGCTCCTGTCTCGTCAAGAAATGATTGTAGCGTCTGGTTCATGAAGCTAATTGTCCGCTGATAATCAGGCTAGAATAGACTGTGGAGTGCCCGTCGTAATAATAGGTTACAGGCTCAATCAAAATACGTCCTTCAGCCGCGCAACCAAGGCGACCAAAGAATTGATTGACCAGCATTGAGTCGATTTCTTCCGTCGTTAGTTCGCTTAGCATAGCTGTAAACAGTAAGATCTCAGAAGGTTGGTAAGGCTACCATGTAGTGGCGAATATCGGTTTTAAACGCCCGGAAGTCAGTATGAAAGCTATCCATTTCCTGGCGCAGATACTGATGATTAAGTCGAGTGTCTGGATCCAGAATATGGTCAAACTGGACGCCAGCGGCTACCTGCTTTTCAATCGTTTGAATTTCCTCCAGCAATCGATTGATCAATCGCCGAAAATGGTGCAGTTGGCTAAGCTCTTCCTTCCAACTGTCAGCGTCAGTTGCAGTAGGGCCAAGGCCTTCACTCAATGTTCCAAGCAGGGCTTCCCAAAAATTAACCTCCTGAAGCGCCAGCTCCAGATCACTTCGCCAAATGCGATGTAGCAAATGAACTTCGGTCAGTTGCCGATATTTCTGCGCTTTCATCAATACGTATTGTTACAAATAAGAAGAAAAGGGAATTTCATCGCTTGCGGCTGATGGAATTGATTGTCCGGCAGGCGCTGCGTCATCGTAAAGCGTTAGCAAAGGCACTAGTGGATGGAAAGCCATGGCCCGCGTAACACTATTGTGTGAAATAATATCCCAAAGGCCCTTGTGATGCGGAAGTAACACCAATAAGTCCACAGAGTGAGTCTCCAGGTAGGTGTTAATACCAAGTCGTGGATCGTCGTCCTGGAGGGTATAGGTCGTTGGCTGAAGATCTTTTAAAGCATCTAACACATACCGGCGACTAACCTCGGAACTAACCGCCTTACCAGCTTGGGGATTTTCGATAGATAATACTGTCAGTTTCGCAGCTTTTCGACTGGTCAGGTCTTTAAGCAGGCTAAATGACTCGGCATTATTGACCGAACGATAATCAGTGGCCAACACAATATGCGTAATCGGGTGAATGTAAGCTGTAGTGGGCACCACTAACACATTGGCGCTGGCAGTCCGAATCATGCCTGTGGCAACGCTGCCAAAGAATTCATTCCGCCCTGCACCCGTAGCACCTACCACAATCAAATCAAAATGCTCCTCAGCTAATACGACCTCAATGACACGTTCCGGACTTCCCAGCGCAACTTTCGTCCGGTACGTATGATTAGTAGGTGCCGACGGCTGGATTAGCGAGCGTTTTTGGGCCTGAATCGATTTCTCGGCTGACTCCAGTTGTTCGCCCAGCAAAAATGAACCACTGTAACCCTCCTCCGGTACGAACGGAAAGGCATGGAGTAAACAAAAATTAGCTTCAGTACCCGCAAACAAAGCTTGTGTAAACAGAATGGCGTGTTGAGCAGCCGCCGAAAAATCGGTCAATAGTAAGATCTTATACATGATTGTAAGGGCTTTTTTTTGCTAGATCGTGTACGTTCCCTTCGAGAAGTCTCCTGTGTATGAAGATTTATACGACCAGGATTTCTTTTTCATCCTGATACTGTTTCTGACCATCGGACCAGTGAAGCAATGCCCGCCAGAGTCCTTTGCTCAACTGTGAAGTCGAGATAACCTGACGAGGTCGGTTACCAGGGGCAATGGGCACCCGAACGTCCTCACCTGTTTTTGGTGAAAAAAAAGTTAAATCCCCTTTTTTAAATGACGTTGGCAACACGAAAGCGAGTACGTGAGCAGTTGGTTCAAAGGTCATAGCCGTACGGAAATTGAGGTGAAATTTCTCTACAAAAATGACAGGTAGATGCGTAGTTCGTAATGGCCTACATCAGGTGCCAAACTGATCGAATTCAGGGGAAAACCTGAAGTTGGTCAACCCTGGTGTTTCGGGGAAACTGCAACTTTGTTGTAGGCCAGGTTTACCGCTAATCGCCAATTGATATGCGCCAATTGCTACTTATTTTGTTCAGTATAGCTGCTCTTCCCCTGTACGCCCAACTGGCTGACGATTGGGTAAGACTGCATACCTATGCGACATCTATTAGTGTAGATAGTCTATCGGGACGTGTATTCAAAATGGAAGGTTGCGTTCTAACCGTTTCCAAACACAACTAGTCGATGCCTGACGAATCTTTGATCACGGCGAAAATGCTGATAGAAGGCCTCACTACCACCGAAGCTAACCAACGACAGCATGAATACGGGTTGAATGCCGTGGAGACAACGTACGCTGATCACTGGTTTAGCCTGTTGGCGCGCCAATTCAAAAGCCTGATCGTCTGGGTTTTGGCCGCAGCGGCAGTTGTGTCGTTTAGCCTAGGTGATTTTGCTGAAGGTCTGGCCATTCTGGTCGTCTTGGCGATCAATGCACTAACCGGATTTGCGCTTGAGTGGAATGCCAACCGATCCATGGAGGCCCTTCGCCGATTGGCGGTTACGTTGGCCCGCGTCGTGCGCGATGGGCAGGTGCAGGAGATTCCTGCGGATCAACTCACACTGGGCGATTTGCTCCTGGTTGAAGCCGGTGATGTGGTGGGGGCCGACGCAACCTTGCTGGAGGTACATCAACTGGAGATTGACGAATCGACCCTGACAGGGGAATCGTTTCCCGTCGCGAAATCAACCGAATTGGTAGGCATTGACTCCCCAACTGGCGATCAGAAGAATCAGTTGTTTAAGGGTACTGCTGTCACGGCAGGTACAGGCCGGGCAATTATTACGGCCATTGGGGAACAGACTGAGTTAGGCAAAATTGCCCGTTTAGTGAGCAACGCAAAACCAACGGCAACACCTTTAGAAGCAAAACTCGATGCTTTATCTCAAGTACTTGTTTGGGTTACTCTTGGTATTGCCGCTCTATTTGTACTAGTTGGACTCCTGCGGAGCGAACCAATTGGTCCGTTAGTTAAAACATCGATTGCCTTGGCAATTGCCGCTATTCCAGAAGGCTTATCCGTCGTTGCAACGCTCGCACTTGCCTATGGCATGCTCCATTTGGCACGCCATCAGGTATTAGTAAAAAAGCTTTCGGCAGTTGAAACGCTGGGGAGCACCTCGGTCATATTTACCGACAAAACGGGTACACTTACCGAAAACAAAATCGACGTATCCTGCCTGCAGCTGATGGGAGAGGAACAGGATGTTTATAGCGAAGTGGGCATTGATGGGTCTATGCGCTCGTTAGAGGGCCCCGAAACTAATGCCTTAGAGAAGTTAATTCGATTAGGGGTGCTTTGCAACAATGCTGAGCTAGCTCTTAACTCGACTCAGCCCCAAGAACTTGGGGACCCGATCGAAATTGCCATGCTCAAGTTCGCCCGAAGTAGCGGCTATATTCCTGATACCATACGGAAGCAATATTCCCGCCTGGCCGAACAGCCGTTCAGTTCCGATACCCGAGTCATGGCTACCTTGCATCAAACCGAAAATGGCTATCTGGTGGCCGTTAAAGGAGCCATTGAGGACGTGTTGGCTCTTTGCCCACAACTCTCTCCTTCGCAGCGCGAACGGCAATTACATCGGGCAGAATCGATGGCCAAAGAAGGTTTACGAACATTGGCCTTTGCCTATCGGGAGGTAGGTGAGTTACCCCATTTGGCGACCTTTGCACAGGGTGATTTAACGTTTAATGGCCTCATTGGCTTTCTTGACCCACCTCGCCTAGCCGTTATTCCCGCTATACAGGCCTGTAAAACGGCTGGTATCCGTGTCATCATGGTCACCGGCGACCACCCAACCACGGCGCTGACCATAGCGAGACAGATAGAATTGATTAAACCCACCGATACGCTGGTGCTGACGGGAAAAGACCTGAAGGCAATTGATCAACTCTCCGAGGCCAAGAAAAGTCAACTTCTCCAATGTCAGGTATTTGCACGAGTCAGCGCTACGCAGAAATTAGCTCTTATTGATTTTTATCAGCAGCAGGGAAACATCGTTGGGATGACTGGAGATGGCGTCAACGACGCACCGGCCCTAAAAAAAGCGGATATCGGCATTGCTATGGGTCTTCGTGGTACGCCCGTAGCGACTGAAGCGGCTGACCTGGTACTCAAAGATGATTCATTTACGTCTATTGTACTGGCCATTGGTCAGGGTCGGGTTATTTTTGAGAACATCCGCAAGTTTGTCCTGTATCTACTATCCTGTAACCTTAGTGAAATTTTCGTAGTGGCCGTTGCCGGACTAAGTGGTCTGGGAACCCCGCTACTTCCTTTACAAATTCTGTTCGTCAATATCGTGACTGATGTGTTTCCGGCCCTGGCCTTAGGCATTGGCCGTGAGAACAGCGTGTTGATGAAGCACCCGCCACGCCCGGCTGGTCGCCAATTGATAAGTGCAACGGACTGGCGCCGGGTTACCTTCAATGCCCTTATCTTAGGCTCAGTAGTTCTGGGGGTATATAGTTTCGCGCGCTGGCATTGGCATTACACTGTTTTCCAATGCAATACACTAACCTTTTACATGCTTTGCTGGGTGCAGTTGCTGCATGTGTTTACCCTGTATTCTGGCAATCGAACGTCGCTGCTTAAGAATGAAATTACCCGGAATCGCTTTATATGGATGGCACTGCTGCTTTGCATAAGCCTTCTATTGATTACCTACTATGTACCCGTGGTTAGCCAAGTTTTAGCCATTCAACCACTAAACAGCCGAGTGTTGGTTCTACTAGTCGTAGCTGGATTGCTGACAGTGGGACTAAGCTGGAGAGGTCGGCAAATAAAAGCGATCAGATAGCATCTACTCTTAGTTAGCCATGTTCAGAAAATAAAGTATACGACCCAGCCGGACTTGTTTATGACTGTTTTTAGGCAGAAAAATAGAATCAGTACTAACAGGTTGTAATATGATACAAATCAACAGATTGCAAAATGGGCATCATGGTGCCGAATGAAACCTCTTATCACCTTTGTATAAAGTAATCTAAAGCCTATAAACGGTTAAACTCCTTTTTAGTAAAGCTACCCGACTTTTCACACGTTTGTTTTGCCCGGTTTACTACTAACCCCTTTGCAAACTGGCCAAACGACGTTTTTAAATACAACTAGAATATGACCTAATGAGCGATAATTGGAATTAATAAAACCTAACCCCTATTACCATGAAATCAAGCGTAAAACCCAAAATTTCCAATGGTATGTTTGAGCAGCTATTTGATAACTATGTAGACACAGTGATAAACTCTTGTGGTTTACCAACGTCAGTTAGAAATCAACTAAGGGCAAGGTTAAAAACATCTAAGAAAGAGCCCGGAAGAGAGGCTAGATAGTAAGTTCGCAAAATGGGGCATGGCTACCATTTTGCGATCTGATGAACTTATTCCGCATTCTAACCCAAGAGCTTTACGTATTCTAAAGCTCTTTACTAGCTTTCGAGTGCCGTGAGGTTACACTTGTTTTCTAATCATTGGTTCCGAAAGCCCCCTCCACCTAAACCTAGTGTTACAAAAAAGCACTGAGGAGTGTAATGAACAGGAGACCTGTTCTGATCGGTTTGCCAATTAGCAGTTGCTGTTGTTAGTCGATAGCCAACCCGGATACTTAGCATTGGACCGGCCTGCAAGGTCGAGCCAGTACCGGATTTTAATACCAGCCAATCATACGTCAGGCTTATATCCGTCGCAAACCCAGTTACTGCATACATTGTAGCTGTATTACCAGGCGTAGTCAGATCAACAGTGAACGAGTTGATGCCTGGGCCGATACCCGGATATAGTTTTGCCCGCTTCGACTGCCAGGATACCCAGCCAACCCAGGCATGAGCATTTGATGCTGAAGATTCAACAGACAGTTGAGAGGCTCTATCCTGAAGCCGTTTAGTAGCCAGGGCTGATGCGCCAGCACCAAACAGCCAGCGGAGTCGTCGAACGTAAATCTCAGCACCTACTGAACTATATACATCAGTACCCAAATCCCCAGCAGTAGTACTGACCTGTTGAACGGCATTGGCGGCACCCGGCCATACACTTCGACCCCCATAAAAAAAACCAGCGCCACCCCAGACCATTTGCCCCCAAACTTCAGTTTGAACGAGAAACCAAAGAATCAAGCAACAAACCGTTTTATCCAGTAAATTCATGATACTTAGGGTATTGTATATGCCTGCCGATTTTATCGACGGATCATTTCCATGATTTAAAAACCGATAGCCTGATGAGCTACCTTCTCTTCAGCCCGGCTAACGGCGGTAAGACCTCGCAGAAAGACATCTGGATTGAAGGATAAACTATCTATTCCTGCTTCAACAAGAAACGTTGTAAATTCAGGAATATCACTCGGCCCCTGTCCACAAATACCAACCGGCCGGTTAGTCTGATGAGCGGATAAGAGCAGCATGGAGATCAGGTCTCGCACGGCAGGATCGTTTTCGTTGAATAGCCCCTGCACCGTAGCAGAATCCCGGTCAACGCCTAAGGAAAGTTGGGTTAGATCGTTAGAGCCAATAGAGAACCCATCGAAAATTTGGGCAAATGCTTTGGCCTGAATAATGTTACTGGGAATTTCGGCCATTACGTATATTTCCAGGTCATTCTCTTTTTGAGACAGGCCGTACGTATCCATAACCTGAAGTACCTTTTTCCCTTCTTCCACCGTTCGGCAGAAAGGGATCATCAACTTGACGTTGATAAACCCCATTTTGTCGCGGACTCGGCGCATGGCCTCACACTCCAATCGAAAACCGGCCATGTACCGCGGGTCATAATAACGACTTGCCCCCCGCCAGCCCAGCATCGGATTCTCTTCCGTGGGTTCAAACCCCTTACCACCCAGCAAATTGGCATATTCGTTGGTCTTGAAATCGCTCATCCGAACTACAACGGGCCGGGGGTAGAAACTGGCAGCGACCAGTCCTACGGCCTGTGCAAGTTTATCCACAAAAAATTCTTTCTTGTCGGTATACAGATGCGTTAATTGGGCAATTTCATCTTTTACAGCTCCATCTGGTAGCTGTTCGAAGCAAGCCAGGGCCATAGGGTGAATGCCAATCGCATTCGTAATAATAAACTCCAGTCGCATCAAGCCTACCCCATCACTGGGTAGTTGCGAGAGCCGCAATGCCTGAGATGGGTCCCCTAAAATCAGGTTACATTTAGCTCTTGGTTTGCGCAGATCTGCTAGTTGATTGACTTCTGTTGTAAACGGAAGGATACCTTCATAAACATATCCTTCCTGCCCGTCCAGGCACGAGACGGTAATAGCGGCCCCATCCTGGATAGTCTGGGTACCCTTGTTGGTTCCAACCACGGCCAGGGCCCCTACTTCGCGGGCAACAATGGCGGCATGACTAGTCCGCCCTCCCCGATTGGTGATAATGGCGGCCACTTTTTTTAGTATTGGGTCCCAGTCCGGCGTGGTAATGTCCGTCACCAGAATATCCGTTGGGCCAATGGACTCAGGAACCTCTCTAGGCGAAGCCACAACCCGAGCCGTTCCGGTTACGATTCGATGACCTATTCCATTCCCTTTTGCCAACACCCTCCCCGGTTTCGTCAGGTGGTATTCAACAAGTTGAGTTTCTGTTGAACCGACGGAGGTAATGGGGCGCGCCTGAACTATATAAAGCTGATGATCAAGCCCATCTTTAGCCCATTCGATGTCCATTGGTTTACCGTAATGGTCTTCAATCAATCGAGCCCAATCGGCCAGTTGATTTACCTCAGCGTTGGTCAACACGAACTGCTCCTGCTTTTCCAAAGCCGTTTTCTGGTTAATCGTTTTCTTTCCGGATTCAGATGCATCCCCATAAACCATCGTCATTGATTTCTCGCCCAGCTTCCGGCTGACAATGGCATTCGGCAAATGACTGATCGAGGGCTTAAAAACATAGAATTCATCGGGGTTAACAGCACCCAGCACGACATTTTCGCCAAGGCCCCAACTACCGGTTATCAACATCAGATTTCGATGACCCGTATCAGGGTCCACGGTGAAACAGACCCCGGATGAAGCCAGATCGGAGCGTACCATTTTCTGAACGCCCACGGACAGAGCCACTTTGGTATGATCGAATTGGTTATCCTGTCGGTATTTAATAGCCCGGTCCGTAAATAACGACGCGTAACAATCCCGACAGGCAGCCAGTAATTGTTGTTCCGTTTGAATATTGAGGAATGATTCATGCTGACCGGCAAAACTGGCCGTTGCCAGATCTTCGGCAGTGGCACTACTACGAACCGCCACCTGTATGGCATCTGTATAATGATGCTTTAGATCATCAAATGCTTTGGTGATAGCGTCAATAATTTCGGGTGGAAAAGTCGCCTGTTGAAACAACGTCCGAATCTTAGCACCTACTGTTGCCAAATTGGAAAACGTCTCTACATCCAGCAAATGGATTGCCTGGCCGATCGAATCGGTCAAGTGATTATATCGAATGAATTCTCGGTAAGCTTCAGTCGTCAGGGCAAAGCCGTCGGGAACGTGAACGCCGTAAAACCGAAGTCCATTAAACAGTTCGCCCAGTGAGGCATTTTTGCCACCCACCTGCGCAATCATCCCATTGTTGATCTGGCTAAATCGAAGTATCCACGTATTCATATCAGGAAGCGGTTAGCACTTAATTAAATGCGGTTGCAAGCTAGCGAACGAGTTGGCTAGCACCGCTGAGTTGCCTCAGACAAACCTCTGATTATAATCACGTTATCCACTATCGTGACTCATACACCCTTACGGTTACCAGCTGTTGATTTGCCAAATCAAACTTGCTGTGTTCATCATGAAAACGATACTGGTACCAACGGATCTTAGCTCGATCACTCCCTATGCGCTGGATGTGGCCGTTAGTTTGGCCCGCACCTATGAGGCTGAGATTGTCCTCCTGCATACAGTTCTCAATGAATTTATACCCGTAGCCGATCCATTTTCAGGAATGGCTTTTGACATTGGCCCGATGTACGAGCAAGCCCAAAAAGAAGCCGAAAAACAATTAACGAAACTAGTCCAAAACCCCAGGTATACGGGGATAACCATTAAAACAAAACTAGGACGCAATCTGGACGGGTTAATTGGCTGTATTAACGAGCAACCCGCCGATTTAATAGTGCTGGCTTCCAAAGGGGCATCGGGATTAAAGGAATGGCTGGAAGGGTCGCATGCAGAACTCATTGTTCGGCATGCACTCTGCCCGGTCTTAGTTATTAAGGAACCGATTACTCATTTTAAGCCAAAAAATATCGTTTGCGCCATCGACCTGGACGATCAGTTAAAGAAGCCCCACCCCTACCCATTTCTGCTCACCGATCAGGACATTCATCAATTCCTTTATGTCTTAACTCCTTCTGATAATCGGAAACCTGAAGACATTCGGGCCTGGGTAGACGAGTACGTGTTGGCGCAGGGTATTGACCGGTACAAACTGGCTATCCGGCACGACAAAACTGCCCCTGCTGGTATTTTAAACTATGCCGAGGAGATTAAATCCGATTTGATTGTCCTCTATACCCACGGCCATACAGGTCTGCGGCACTGGATCGAGGGTAGTGTCGCTGAAGACGTCTTGAATCATTCGACACAACCGGTGCTGATTATGAGGATCTAAATTTTCGACAAACCACAACATTCTCTTTTCATCATGGATAAGGTTTTACAAGGTAAAACGGCAAGCCTTCTAGCTCCATTACCCTAAATTTTAAAAAATCATGAATCAACTTATACGCTCTCAATTATTGATGGCAATCCTACTGACCACCATGACAGCCCTAACAGGTCTGGCAAAACCAATCTGGAAATTTAGTGTGGTTGTGGCCGTCGAGAAACAAACTGCTGATTTTTACCAAACGATGCTCTCAAAGCCAATTGATCAGATTGTTAATGAACAGATGGCCACCGTAAACGCTAATTTCAATAGCTCCTCCAATTTCAATGGCATCTACAACTTTAAGGTTGATTCAATCTATGTATTTACAGGAGCGACCAGTACAGAGGTCTTTCGGGCCCATCCTCATTTCACCTATAGTGTGGTCATTGATGGTAAATTTACTCCGCCTACCGTTGGTGGAGGATGGTATGGCAGCAATCAGGCAATCTACCATAGTTGGGACTGGAGTGCAGATTTTATCAGTGGCCCATTTGGACCAGGCGCCACCGACGGCTTAACGCACGAATTTGGTCATGCCCGGGGAGGGGTCGATATCTATGGAATGCGGGTGGAAGGGTCCAAGAATCCCGTTAATGGGCAAACCTTCGAACCGGTTAACTCCATCATGAATTTCCCTTACGGCAACATAATCTGGGATGAATACACGACCAGTTTATTAAACTCAACGGGCGGTGATCCTATCGTTGGAGATCAATGGATTATCCGACCTTTTCCCAGGACAATTGGTATCAAGACCATCGATACGCAGGGGATGCCGTTACAAAATGTGTCGTTAACCATCTATCCGATGGACTGGTATTCTTATGCGGTTTCCTGGTTCCCGATCGGTGGGGGCTCAACTAATACGAGTGGGCTCTACTCGTTTTCTAGCAACCCCTTTCAGCCAGCTACCAATGGCTATCCCTGGACCATGCGGTATTGCAATTTCCTGATCAAAGCCGTTTATAATTCGGTCACGGTGTATAAATGGATGCCCTTGTATGAGGTGCAGAATGCATACTTCCGCAACGGGACCAATTCAACCTACAACGCCGAAATTGTATTTCCGGTCAGTACACTCACAACGACCATTAAGTTGGGAACTGTAAGCCCAACTAGCTTTTGCCAACGCCCCATGACTGACATTGAGGTCCCTTTTATTATATCCGGGGCTTTTCAATCAGACAATACGTTTACGTTACAGCGATCAGATAGCAATGGGCATTTCGACAATGGGCTAAATATGAGCACAGTACCCGGTACCAGTTCATCAATCCTGAGTGCGCCAGTTAGCGGTGAACCAGGCAATACGTATAAGATTCGCGTGATTAGTAGCAACCCGTATACCGTAAGCGATGAACAACTCATCACCATCAAGCCTACGCCCGATCGGCCAGTGGTCCAATCCATTGATGTGTACCAAAATGATCCTACACCTATCCTACAGGCAACGGGACAGAATTTAAGCTGGTACACCAATTTTTCAGACGGAGTGGGCTCACCAACGGCACCCGTTGTGAATACTGCTCAGGCGTATTTTGCTACTTATTACGTTAGCCAGACGGTAAATGGGTGTGAAAGCCCGCTCTCATCTTTTTATGTAAACGTCCGGGCAATTCCTAAAATTACAACTGTCGATTACGACTGTACAACGGGTCGACTGGAAGTCAAAGCAACCGGGGGGATTGGTCTTTTTGAATACCGAATCGTTGGACTGCGGGACTGGAGTGATAACCCGATCTTTCAAGTACCCATCTGGCAACGAGACGGTATTACCTTTACGGTTGATGTTCGCCAGAATGGCCATGTAACCTCCCAGCCTTTTACCACCACCTGCCAGCCTCCGCTCACTACGGGCAGCTTACAGATACTGGTTAAAAAGTATACCTGCATCGACGGCCGACTCGAGATCACTACGCTGGGTGCCGATGGCTCACCCCTGGAGTATCGCATTGTTGGGCTGCACGACTGGACAGCCGATCCTATTTTCCAGGTACCAAGTTGGCAACGCGACGGCATGGCCTTTACCATCGATGTTCGTCAACGTGGTCAGGTTATCTCACAGTCCTTTACCACCTTTTGTCAGAGTCCACCTCAGCCCAACTATATCTTACAGGTTCAGGTCAAAAGCTACAACTGTACCGATGGTCGGCTGGAGATCGCGACGCAGGGAGGGAATGGCAAACCAATCGAGTATCGTATTGTTGGGTTACGTGACTGGACAACCGATCCGATCTTTCAGGTGCCGACCTGGCAGCGTACAGACATGGCTTTTACGATTGATGTTCGTCAGAGCGGACAGATAGTTTCCCAACAGTTCACCACAACCTGCCCATCGTCAGCAAGAATGGCGACTACTATGGACGAGATACCCCTGGGGCTGGACATACGTATTGCACCCAATCCGGTAACCGACCAACTTCGCGCCGAACTGATTGCTCCAGCAGTCACACCAGTCGACGTAGAACTTGTAACGGTAAGTGGGCGCCTAATCCAACAACAACATATTCAGGGTACGGGTAACCGTCAGGTCCTGACTTTTGATGTAAGCCAACAACCAGCTGGAATGTTTGTTCTGCGAGCGATCACTCCCCGCCAAAGCCGTGCTGTTTCAATCCTGAAGCACTAATTGTCTTAACATGAGACTGCTCCGAGCAGTCTCTACCATTTCACCACTTACCAAAATTAAAAGCGGCAACCTGATGAACCAGGTTGCCGCTTTTAATTTTGGTACTTATAATTCGTCTACTAATTAGACTTATTGCAGGATTCCCTCGATTTTCGTTGACGACTAAAGCAAAGGCTCCAACCTTCTATTAGCCGTTATAGGAATCCTGTTTGTTTTCTTTAAAGCCGTGAAACCTCCAGCTATAGTAAACAGGTTAGTGAATCCAAGTGGGCTCAGAAGCGAGAGCGCGATCATGGAACGGTAACCTCCTGCACAATACACATAATACGTCTTATCCGAATCAGGATGCGATAGACTTGTCCGAATAGACTCCAATGGAAGATTCTCAGCACCTGCAACATGGTCTACGTCATATTCGCTTTTCCGACGAACATCAATCACGGAAAGGGAAGAATTGTGTTCAACTAAGTCGGCAAAGGCATCGGCCGAAATCGATGGAATTGTATTGACCTCCCGATGCGTTGCCTGCCAGGCGGCAAATCCACCGTTCAGATAGCCAATACAATTATCAAACCCTACGCGTGCTAATCGTAAAACAGCTTCTTCCGCCCGTCCTTCAGGAGCAACCAGAAGAATGGGTTGCTTTAGGTCTGGCAATAGTGTACCTGCCCAACCGGCAAACTGACCATCCAGACCGATATTGATCGCGTTGGGTATAAACCCTTTACCAAATTCTTCGGCGGGTCGAACATCCAGAATAAGCGCTTTTTCTTCGTCAGCCTCCAGCGCAAAGGCCGCTGGTGAAAGCGCTTGCGTTCCTTTACAAACAACCTCATCGACCGACGGATAACCCGTTTTATTCAAAACAGCATCGGTAAGAAAATACGGTGGTGGAGGTAGTAAATCACGAATTACCTCCCGAATGAATGCCTCTTTAGTTGGTGCTCGCAAGGCATAATTGATCTTTTTCTGATTGCCAATCGTATCCACGGTTTCCCGGCTCATGTTCTTACCACAGGCGGACCCGGCACCATGACCCGGATAAATAAGTACCTCATCGGGCAAGGTCAATATTTTGTTGTGAAGACTATCATACAGATAACCAGCCAGGACCTCACGTGTGAGATCATTTCGTACGGCCAGATCGGGTCGACCAACATCACCAATAAACAATGTATCTCCCGTGAAGATGGCGACTGCTTTTCCCGTTTCGTCCATCAGCAAAAATGACGAGGACTCCAACGTATGTCCGGGCGTATGTAACACCTTAATTTTAACTCGGCCCAGCGAGAACTCCTCTCCATCTTTTGCGATGTAAGCCGCATAGCTTGGTTGAGCAGTTGGACCAAAAATGATCGTGGCCCCAGTTTTAGATGCCAGATCAATATGACCCGATACAAAATCGGCGTGGAAGTGCGTTTCAAAAACGTACTTAATCGTAGCTCCAGCGGCATTGGCCCGATCTATGTACGGCTTTGTTTCGCGAAGCGGATCAACAATGGCTACTTCACCTTCCGATTCAATAAAATAAGTGACCTCTGCCAGACAATCGGTATATATCTGCTCTAGTTTCATGACCATTCACTACTTAAAATGATTCGTTAAATTTGAAAAAGAGTGAGGTACTTCAGGCTGACTGGCATTAGGCCAACACAATGACTTTCATCAGAATATTCCTTAGGTTTTACGAGTTTCCTCCAGGTTGCTGACTAAGATGGTCGGGAGCTACCAGCACTCGAGTTTCTATAATGACTTCATAATGTATCCTGGTAATTTTAGCTGTCGAAACGGCGACATTTCCCTGCATTTGGCAGTTTTCAACAAAAACCGCTACTATCAAAACAGATAGTAGCGTTAAAACTCCCCCTTTTAAGACAAGATTGACAAGGACATAAAGTGCAACCGGTGAACTGTAGGTGATGATTTTAGAACCAAAGTGACGTTAAACATTTGCGCCAAACATGCTGGGTTACGTTACCTCGCAACTGGCGATAAAAACAATTTGACCTGTATGGCATTTAAGCCCCTTTTAGTATGTTCGATGGCAAATTCAACTTTATCATTCTTCTGAATTTGATCAATTAACCCCGTAGCATGAACAAAAATATCATCGCCATTATCATCCGGCCTAATGAATCCGTAGCCTTTAGCTTCATTAAAAAATTTCACAGTTCCGGTATGCATGGTTAACAAAATTTGGGTAGTGTGAAAGAAAAAACAAGAAAACCGGGAGAGTCCTTAACAAGCAAATAAACTTGCTGACAAAACCGATCAAGTTGCTGATTTACCCGTTCAGCATTCTTCTGCTGCTTGATCTAGGATCCCAATACCCGTTTGGCGGCTTATACGATGGCGATTTTTATTAGATAGTTATCTATTTCTTCGTCAGGATGACCACACGCTCTTTAACGGCGCCCCCAATTTGGGCTGCGTACAACCGTGGCTTCTAGTTGAAGTTGTTGATCAATTTTATCAATAACTTCAGCATCGTAAGTTTCATCAAATTTCCGGGCAAAAAACTTACCTGAGCTGAGCATAGAGGGTATTTCGCTAACAGAGAGCGGCTTAACATAGCTTCCTGGTGGGCGATCCCATTGCATAAAGGTCATCCGGTGATTATAGATTGTATTTCGAATGGTTTCAGGCGCATTCAATAAAATAGACTGAAAAAAGTATTCATCAGGCAACATTGTAGTTCGAGAGAAATTCACATAAGATGGGTTTGATTTGGCAAACTCGACCACATAACGGGCGGCTGCTGGTTTCAGTTGAAACCAGTTCGTGCCAAAATACAGCTTATGGCCCATTGGAAACTCTCGTGGTAAGGGATATTGTCCACTTAACTTTAGCGCCTTATTAAACCAATTTTTCTTCCAGTTATCAGGATTGGCATAGGGATAGACAATTGTACGATGGGGTTTGATCGAGAAATAGTATTGTTCCACTCGTTCCAGGATATGAGGACTGTCTTCCGTTACTAATGCATAGTCTAAAATGGTCTGATCGATGTGATCAGCTAGCCAGGTCTGCAACACTTGATTGGTAACAATAGGATAATCCTGACCACTAATCGTAATTATAAAATCTGGTTCATTTCGCTGCCGTAAAATAAAATCGAATCCAGCTAGAGTAGCGGCTGTTAATGAAAAGTCACCCCAGGTAATAGCTGTTCGGGTAGGCAACCAAATTATGCTTTCAACGGGTACTTGGCTGGAAACTGTTTGAAAGGAAGTCAAATTACTTTTGGCATCGACATGGATGTAGAACGTACAGCCAGGGGTATACAATCGATCCAATAATCGGCCCAGTTGAGCTGGATTTTTATGGACAAATACTAAATAAGCAAGCCGTAACGATCGTATCATAGGGTCAGCATGAGATTAAAATGGCTTCTTTCCAATTATTTTTTTTATGAGTCCTTTGGCTAGCACACCTACTGTAAAATGATGGCTTACAGCATATCGAAACTCACCCGTGTTGATCGTTTCAATGGGTTTACCGTTCTCACTATGTTGTATCGTATGACCTGTTTTAATGTCGATTACGTTTCGCAACTTGAGATTTCCCGCAAACATATCCGAGAAGCGGGGTGAATAATACATACAACCCTCAAAGTAGAAATGAGTTACCTGAGACCAACGAGTGGCATCTGTTTTTAGAATGGGCGAACCGCCATGAACCAGGTTCGATGACCAGATCATTACATCACCTTTATGTAAATGAATTTCCCGGCGTTCATAATTACAGGAATCCATAAAAGCTTCCATGAAGTCTTCATATTCCGTGTACTCACTTAAATCTTTTTTGGCTTCAATGCCAATATTGAAATAGTTAAATTCTTCGTTATGATGCGAGTGTGGATAGTAAAAAAGTGGCCCATTTTCAGCATTCGTATCTTCCATGGCAACCCACACGCCACACATAAAGCGAGCCGGAAGGCTACTAAAATGAATCATATCCGAATGAGCGCGCTGCTGGCTTCCAAACTTAAAATTTAAGGTCTGAAACGGAATCGGCTCACGTTCATAGAGCAGACGTAACACATCGAATATTTCAGGCGCACTCGCTATTTGGCGCACACTTGAGTATTTTTTCCATAAGTCTTGGTGGCGCATAGGCTCTTCGCCTAAATGGGCTGGAAATTCGTGTTTTATCTCTTGAATAGTCTGGTCGATTAAATCAGTACTAATCAAATTTGGGAGTACAATGAAACCTTCCTTGTGGTAGGTAGCTACCATTTCTCGTTGCTTTGGCGTGAGTGGCTTTTGCGTTATTAATTTGTCGAAGAAAGGCGATTCAACCCAAGGTAAATTCATACGTTGGGCAATAGTAGAAGTATCCATAGATAAAGTTTGTGTCTAATGATGGAAGTTTAAACTGGATTATGTCTAGCATGCCTATAGCACCCACCATACAATGGGGTTTTGTCGTATAATTCGTTGATAATAATCATTTTTTTATGGGTTAAATACTAGTAATCAAAAGTATATAGGATAGAACGGCAGGGCTATGATCGCCATCAAGGAACTGCTTGAATAAGATCATGATGCACCTTCCAACTATGATTTATATCAGCCTAATTATTGACAATTGCAGTGATAACTGGTTGAGCTAGGTTGACTAATTAGCTGTTTAAAATCAGTACAGCAACCTGAGCCGTAGCTAAGCCATTACTTACTACCTGATTTCATACTATAGTGGTTTGCCGGAAAGCCAATAACCAAATTTATGACTGGTATCTAATGTAATGCTGTCGGCTGACCGATTGATATACTGCTTAATAAGCGGGATTAGCCGGGCCTGAGTCAGTTTGCCATGTAAACGATAAGAGCCAAGAAACAACGTTGGCGTTTGAACTACGCCATCCTGCCGCCCCTGCATAATGTCCGCCCAAACCTGATCGTTCAACGTTTCCTTGTGTAGGTCTGTCAAAAACCAATCGACTTTTAGACCAATTGCCTGGGCAATCCCTGGAACTTCCTGACTTGAAATCGGATGCGTTTGAGCAAGTAAGGCCGTGTGCATAGCATTGAATTTACCCTGCTGCCGGGCAGCTTCGGCCATCAGAGCCATCAAAAAGGCACTAGGATGATTAAAGTTGGGGAAATGGCGAAATTGAAAGTTTATGTTTCTATCGAATTGAGGCAAAACCTTACGTAAAACATGATGAAGCTCCTTACATCGCTGGCAACTATAGTCGCCATATTCCACTAAGCTCAACACAGGCGAACTGAGCTTACGGGTAGTTTCCAGATGCGTATAGTTCGTTGGGGCCATATCTTTTCGTGGAAATATCACTGCTAAATTTGGGCTAACCTACCTATTAGCTAACTTTTTGATAATGAGCATTATCAGCCATCTTATTGAATTCGATCAGTGGTGATAAACATAAGGCAACCCATATGGATCCAGTGGGTTTACACGAACCTATTTAATAACTACTTTAGGGATTGGGACAGCCAGCGAGGTTCTTCTTGTTCAGTTTAAACAATTGCTCCTGAAAGGCGATCAACTCCTCTAAATGAGCTTCTTCCGCTGCTTGCCGGATGAGAAGCTCCTGACGATTCATCTGATTCTTCCGGGAAAGTTCAGTTAATTCCATTGAATGACGCATAATCATGGCATGCCAATTCCGTTGCTTATCGTTTAATTGCCCATAAAATTGGCTTCTTTCCAACAAATGTTCATCCTTCAGCTTCAGTCGGTCAGTACTACACTGATCTACATTTGATCGTTGCTCTTGAATATGCTTTCGCAAGAATTTTAGGCGCAGATCCATCCAGATCAACATTTTTGCCATATAATGATGCCTCTGCTTGATTGACATCGGGTCTAGCGTAAGGAATCGGCTAGAAGTCGTTGTTTTCATGGCACGTAGTTGAGTAATTCAATGAATGGGACGATCTCAGTAATACAAAGCTGTAGGAAAGACAAGGTTTAGAAGCGTTAAAGCAGAGTGGGATTAATAGCTTCAACGGCCTTATGAGAGGAACGCAGGGGTAAAGTCAATACGGGAATGGACGCATGATTAGCGACATCTTCAGCAATACTTCCCTGGAGTAAATGACGCAGACCATGTCGGCCATGGGTACCCAATATGATCAGGTCAGCGTTTTTCTCTTTTGCAAAATTCAGCAGTCCCGTTTCAACATCAAATTCATCCTGCTGATTAAGGGTACATAACCAGAAATGATAACGTGCGGTAAACGCTTCCATGCGCGCTTTTATCTCGTGGGTAGGCACAAAGTTGCTGAGCGTATTTACATAGATTAAATGCACGATTGGATATTCAAAGCTGCTTAACAACGTCTTAAGAAACGGAATAGAACTATCGTAGTGTTCCAGAAAGTCGGACGCAAAGACAACCGTTTTGATGTCGGTAGACGTTGGCGGTTTTTTAACGACTAAAACAGGCATCGGCGCTTCCCGAATCAACTCTTCAGCGTTTGATCCCCATAGAACTTCTTTTAACCCAGTAGCACCTGATGAGGCCATCACCAATAGATCGGCATCAGCCAGATGAACGTCCTTAAGTAAATCAACTGGGTCTGCACCAGGAAGTATATGGGTATGCGTTCGCACGTTTTCCAGGCAGGATAAGGCTTTCAACTCCTCAAACGCATTGTCAACAGCTTCCGATGCCTGCTGGTATTGGTCATAGACAGCGGGAATTCGAGGTGGATAACTTATCAAAGGTGGCGAAAGTACATGTACTAAATGCAAGTCGGCATTGAATCGCTTTGCCAGTTGAGCAGCCAAAGGAAGCACCCTACCCGTTTCCTTGGAGAAGTCGGTTGGGAATACGATTTTTTTCATGATTCAATCAATTAACTGTGAGTTTATTGATTTGACTGAGTCTCTTTTCTTTGAGATCCACAGTCGATTCCACAGTGAAACTAACTCAGGATAAGCTCATTACTTATGAGGTAGCTCAGCAACTCGCCTGATTTTCGTTGTCTCAATCTAGCTTCGAGTATATCGTTTGTCGCCCTTAAATAAGGGCGACAAACGGGATCAAATTCAACCAATTATTATCTCCGTTCAACGTGCGTAAGATCACCCCAAAGGAGTGATAGCTCTCATATTGTGGCTAATAGAGTCACTCTATTTTTGGCTTGATAAAACACAAAAAGCTATGGAACAGAATCTTGGCACCTATGATATTATTATTCGTCTAATTGTGGGATTGACCTTAATTATCCTTCTGTGGGTCAACGAGTTGACTACAACTGTAAGTTGGATTTTATTATTTTTCTCCTTTCTGTTGTTGACAACTGGCCTATCCGGGTCTTGTCCAATTTACCGGGTCTTACAAATCAGCACTCGAAAGGCACATTAGAACTCAACTGCTTTATAGCGAGACTAAATTGATAAACGGGTTAAGGGGAAGGATAATTAGCCAATGATAAGACCTGAATGGACAGGCAATGCGTTACAGCCTATCCATTCAGGCAGATTTTAAGCTGTTACAACCAGTTCATCTTCTACCATAAGCACACCTGGTGCTGCCCAGGCCGTGTTCTCAGCCTCCCGGCGCTCGCTCCAGGAATGTACCTTCCCGTGAAGCCTCACTTTGCTGCCGATAGTTTCTACGGTAATCTGCTGCGCTTCTAAGGCCGCACTTCGCTTGAAGGCATCCACAATGCTGCTTTTTACATCTTTGGCCAGTAGTACAGGATGGACCGTGATTAAGTTGGTCACCCCTTTGACTCCCAGCAATGACTCAACCGACCGCTCGGCAGCCTGTCGCTGGTAGTTCCAGTCAACCTGCCCTTCCAGAGTGACCCAGCCTGATTGAACTTTTACGCGAATTTTTTCGGCGGGTACTGCACTGTGCCATTCAAAGGAACTTACAATCGACTGGGCGATCTGCTCGTCGGTGTGGGGTTGACCAAAAATAGGTTTGACGCCTACCTCCTGTACCACAACCTTGACGCCCTGAACCCGCTTAGCAGCTCGTTCGGTGGCGATTTTCATCAGATAGTTATCCACTTCACCAGTCAGGGTGACCACTCCCTGTTTAACAGCGACGCCAATTTGGGCTGCGTGCAAGAGAGGTTCATACCGTAGTTCGTCCTGGACATTTTTTTGGATTTGTTCGTCGGTTTTCATACGTATGTTGGTATTTGATTGATTGGATGCAAACCTAAGCTCCTTTCCAAACACAGCCCATGACCCGAATCAACGAAGAGGGTGATTCGCAACGTTAACCAACTATTGGTTTTTCCATCGACCGGTAGTGGTTTGACTTGATGAGAAAAGTCACTTATTGGTTTGAGCGGACTCAAGGGATGGTTGTCTGTCGACCGCCATCTTTACTTCATAATTTTTTTTGTAAAAAAAGCCCTTTATTTCTTCGCGCTCAACGGCCTACTTTCCTATTAGGGGCAGGCAGGGCCTACGAGAGATAGGTAATGATGGGATTCAGCCTCACGCGCACGACTGTTAATTCGGGGAGCGTATCCAATATTACAGTGAATATCACTAATGATGCCTCCGGCACATATGATGTTAACTCGGCCAATAATATTTATGCCCGGATTATTAGTGGCTTATAAAGGCATTTAGGCTATCATAAACTTAGCTAGCTAACGGAAATGATACTACCTATTTACTAGTCCCTATTGATATGATTACTATTCTGGTGACCACTGATTTTTCGGCTAACGCTCACTGGGTTACTGACTATGCACTGGCCTTAGCACGTCAGCTACCAGCTCGGTTAGTGCTAACACACTTTTATGATCCTGTTGCCGATAAGACTCCTCCCCTGGCAGGTCTAAAGGCTACTTTTAAAACAAACTATTATACTATTCTGCAGCAGCTTTATCGGGTACGGAGCCAAATGGTGATGGCAACAGATGGGTCGGTTAGTATAGCCGTTTTAGGGCAGTGCTATACGGTTACTAATCCTTCGAAGGACACCGTGGTTAACCCAAAAGCTGATCTGCTGATCGTTGGTCTGGACGATTTAGCCAGCCAACAAAACACCCAGTTAGGTTTATTGACCCGTCAGCCCAAATCATTTACCCAATTGCCTATCCTGCTGGTGCCACCAAGCAGAATTTACCAAACACCAAAAACTATCGAGCTAGTCGTTAGCCTGGCTGAACCCTTACACGCCTATGCGCTTGGTACCATTTTGTGGCTGACTCGGCTCTTTAGGGCATCACTCGATGTAATCTGTTTGGTGGAGAATATCGAAGGGATTTCGACGAAGGAAACAAGTAGCCCAATTCGAAACTTTCTTGGCAATCAGTTGCATTCGATCCGGTTTATGTCTAACCAGGACCTGAAAAACACCCTGGAGAATTATTTAACACAACTTACTGGAAACTGGATTGTCCTGATTCCCGGTATTCTTCAACGGCTTTTGCCTATTCTTGCTGCTTCCTCAGAAGCAAAAATGGCTCATTGAGATAGTTTCGTTTCTACAATGCTCCTGACGCTCGTCGGTGGCGATCCTGACATCAATTAGCTAATGAGTTGAGACCGCTCAAAGTTTTTCCATACCGTACCGCTCAACTTTGTTAGTGCAACGGCTAGCCAACGAACTGGCCAATGTTTATCATTTACAATAAACTAAACTTAATAAGCCATGAAACCTGCTTTGCGCAACTCGCTTATGTCGACATTTCCCCAATTATTCGACGACGTTTTTTTTAGTAACTCCTTATTTCGGGACAATGACCTACCTGCCGTAAACGTCCGGGAAGAAGCCGACCGTTTCCAGTTGGAAGTAATCGCTCCAGGAATGAAAAAGGATGATTTTAAACTGGAAATGAACGATGGCCGACTGACCATTTCGGCGGAAACAAAATCGGAATCGGAAGAGAAAAAAGACTCCTATCGTCGGAAAGAATATAGCTATAAATCATTTAGTCGAACGTTCGACTTGCCCGATAATCTGGAATCCGATAACGTTCAGGCCAATTATTCCGACGGGGTATTGAAAATCGACCTAAAAAAGAAAGCAGCTTTGCCCAAAGCTGAACCAAAGCTCATTCCAATTGGCTAGGTAAATCCTAAAAATCAACCGTGGTGGGTGTATGCTAATCACGGTTGATTTTATGCCCTATCTGCTTTTTCAGTCAGTGGTCAGCCACTTCATAACAACTAGTAAGCTGTGATCATAAGTAAACGATTACCTGGCTATGACACGAAACATAGGCAAAACAGATCAGCTTGTGCGAACCGTTATCGCCATTATTCTGCTGGTATCCTTCGTTAAAACTGACCGTAGCTTAACCATGAACTGGTTATTCCTAGCAGGATCTTTACTCCTGCTGAGTACCAGTTTTTTTAAATACTGCCCCCTATATCATCTGTTCGATTTTTCGACGCATTCTCCCAAAAAGCAGGGGCATTAGGGTACTCCCGGACACCAGCTAATGACTTATCGAGGAGCTTCTTTTTCAGCCAGTAATCAGAGACATCCAATGCCTGATCAAAACCAGCCCAATCCCCTTCCCTACCTGGTACATGTCCAATTTAGATTCTAGAGATTCTGTTGATTCTAATTGACAGTTTAACTATTGATTATCAGCAAAATATCGCCAATAGAATCCGATAGAATCAACCACACGGGCGAACCCGAGAATTTACTTTGGTAAAGCACTAGATTACCTGTTCATAATCAGCCAATAAGCTGAAGCGCATCAAGGCTACCGGTTTTAGGTGATGGTACTTTTAAGACAACAAACAGATCTTACTATGAAACGGATTTTATTGCCAACCGATTTTTCACCAGCCGCCGAAAATGCCATTCAATATGCTTTAAACCTGTTCGAATCGGAAATCTGCGAATATGTACTCATGCATAGTTTTGGGATTCCATCAATAGGCGCACAAACGCGCGATTGGCAGGTTTATCAGGGGATCGTAGAAGAGGCTGAAAAAAAACTAAAGCAACTGGAGGCCAACATACAGCCCTTGATTCATAGAGATCGTCAGCATCTTCGTTCATTGATCCTGGCCGATCTACCCAGTAATGCAATCAAGCACCTGGTGGAGGCCGAACACATTGACTGGGTTATTTTAGGAACCTCCGGGCAAGATCTGGCACTTACGTTTAGTAACGTAGTCACAACCTTAATTCAGGCAAATCGCTGTAATACGTTAATAATTCCGGTCCATAGTGAACACACTCCTTTTGCCAATATAGTATTAGCAACAAATTATGTACTTCCTCATTTGCTCGATACGCTAGAGCCAGTTCGGGAATTCGTGTTGCAGAATCATGCAAGACTCACGCTTCTAACGGTTTCTTCTGACAAGAAGCTGCCCGGAAAACTGGAAGCACAGGATTTAATCCAACACTATTTTGATGGTCTGACCAAGCAGATAGCTATCGAACAGGATTCCAATATATTATCGGGGATCATCAATTTTATTGACACGCATCAACCGGATATCCTCTTCACAATAGCGCACCAACCATCCTTCTGGAGTACGCTTTCTACGCCTGGCTTGATTCAAAAACTGGCCAATCGCCCATTAGTGCCGCTGGCTGTTCTTGTCGACCGAAAAGATACCACTTCTCGACCAGTTCAACAACTGGCCACTGATCTCAGCCTTTAAGCTCATTGATTTGCTCAACATAACTCTAAAATGACCATGAAAGTAATTTCTTTTCTTTTGTTTCTCCTGTATGCAACAACTGCGTATGCTATTCGCTACGAGTTTGGTGATCAGGTAACGATTAGCCAGCCGGTAAATGGAGATCTGTACGTGTCGGGCGGTACGATTACGATCAATGCAGCGATTCGGGGCGATTTAATTGCAGCTGGCGGTACGATCACGATCAACGATTCGGTTACGAATGATATACTGCTGGTTGGCGGTACTGTGATCCTGAACGGATACGTTGGCGACGATATCCGCTGCCTGGGTGGCAGTTTGCAAATTCTTAAAGGCACAGGCGGGGATGCCCTCCTTGTTGGCGGTAATGTGACCATCGATCAGGATGGACTCATTGGCGGTAGCCTTCTGTCGGCAGGCGGCAAACTGATCCTGAATGGCCAGATTAAGCAAGACGCCAGACTAGCCTTCGGCTCACTCGTTTTCAATGGTAGGGTTGAAGAAGCGTTCGACTGTCGAGGTGGTAATGCCACGGTCAATGGTCACGTTGGAGGCCGTGCTTCGTTAGCTGCCAATGACCTCCTAATAGGTCATAATGCTCATTTTGATCAGCAAGTACGCTATTGGAACCAATCTGGTAAAGTAACCTTTGGGAATGCTGTTTCATCAGATAAAACCCGGTTTGATAGCTCTCTGGCTTTGCAAACCGGGCGGGGACGAGCCGCAATTATCTCTACGTTATGGTTTCTCAGTATGGCGCTTTTGATGATTTACTTGGTACAATCTCTTTTAAGTACCAGCATGAACAAAGCGGGTAAAACACTTGCCAGTAAAGCATTACCGTCATTGGGTGCTGGTTTCCTGTTTTTTATTACCGTGCCGGTAGCCACAATGCTAGCGTATGCAACCCTAGTTGGTGTACTGGTGGGCGTGATACTTACAACGGCCTATTTACTAGCCCTGATGCTGGCTACTGTGATTACGTCTGTTGTAGCGGCCAATGCAATTAGCCAGCGTTCAAACAAGCACCCCTGGAGCACTGGCCGGTTGGTTTTGACTGCATTTGCTATACTCATCCTGATTCAGTCCATTGCTCTGGTTCCATTTGTTGGCTGGCTGGCCGTTTTTGTCTTGATCTGTGCGGCTTTCGGTGCCATTCTGCTCAGCATAAGCTGGAAACAGTCAAGACAAATCGTACCTATTCAGGCTCACTCTGCTTTACCTTAATACTCGTAATTACTTACCAGTTAGCGAGCCGCATCTTCTCAGGTTGTAGAAGACGGATGCCCCCCGTAGGAGTCAGCTCCAGCAGTCCATCCTGGCGAAATTCACTCAGTGTACGAATCAGGGATTCCGTGGCGGTGCCAATTATGGCCGCCAGATCATCGCGCAGGAGTTGAATAACCCCACTGGGCTGCTGTTCCTGCAATCGGAGCAATGTATCGGCTACCCGGCGTCGGAGCGAATTATAGGCCATACCAATCAACAAATCCTCCCGATCAGCCACTTGTCCGGCCAGTAGTTTAATAAACTGAGTGCTCACCTCCGCATTAGCCAGCAGCAGCTGCCGAAAATCGTCTTTGGGAATGTATACTAACTCGGAATCTTCCAGCGCCAATGCCGAGTCCGTATAATCTTTATTTTCCAACAGGGCAAAATAGCCCAAAAAATCACCCGCCTGGTAAAGGCCCATTATCAACTCTTTGCCATCGGTTGTTGATTTAAACGTTTTAACCCTACCCGATTGTACATAATAGAGTCTTACGGGTTCATCCCCTTCCGAATAAATAAACTGTTTTTTACGAACAGTATGGGCTTTTCGGTCAGTCGACAGGCTTTGCAGGTTGGTTACCAGCTGAGCATCCGCCAAAAACTGTTCTAACTCATTCTGATGAAGGTTGTCATCTTTCTTGAGGTGGCTTGCCTCCTCAATGTGTTGAAAACGATTTAAGCGTCCTTCAATGGCGCTGAGTAATTCACTCTCGTCAAACGGTTTAGTGATATAATCATCAGCACCGAGTTCCATCCCCCGTCGAAAATCATTTCGTTCGGTTTTAGCCGTTAGAAAAATGAACGGTATACTTGACAGTTCTGGTTTTTTGTTGAACACATGTAATACACCGTATCCATTCAAAACGGGCATCATAATATCACAAATGACCAGATCCGGCTTATGAGCCAGTGCCTTTTCGATGCCGATTTTACCATTTTCGGCGGTGTCAACCTGGTAGCCAGTCAATTCCAGAATTTCGGCTGTTGTTTCTCGTATAGCCTCATCGTCTTCAATCAAGAGGATCGTTTTCATATGGGAGATTTAAGGTGATGGTAGTTCCTTGGTTAAGCTCACTCTGTAAGTCGATCTGGCCGCCCATTAGCGCTACGTAGCGACCCACAATATGCAGCCCCAATCCTGTACCTGGAATATGATTTACATTACGGGCTCGAAAAAATTGTTCAAAAAGATGTTGCTGATCCTGGGTTGATATCCCAATGCCCTGATCCTGAATACTCACCGTTAACTGTCCCATCAGACAATTACCATGGAGGTTCACAACCGAGCCAGGTCCAGAATACTTAACCGCGTTGGAGAGTAGATTAAGTATGATTTTACGTAGCAGAGAACCATCGAGCCAGATTGGACTCAGGCAACACAAGTCAGTTTGTATTAGTTGACCCGGTTTTAAAGCAACTCGTAAATCGGCTAGAATTTCACTCACCAGTTTAGCAAAATCGACTCGTGAAGGATGGGCTTTAATTTTACCTTCTTCCAGCTTGCCAACGGATAAAAATTCTTCTAGAATTTCATTCAGATGTTTGACTGACGAACGAATACGGTGCAAGTGTTTTTCGCGCTTATCCTGCTGATCGGTATTGGTATATTTCTCAATTAAGGTGGTTGAATTGAGAACCGCGGTCAGCGGAGTCCGGAATTCATGAGAAGCCATTGAAACAAACCGGGATTTTAATTCGCTTAATTCCCGCTCGGTCGCCAGCGACTGGGCTAGCTCTTCTTTTGAGGTTTCCAATTGCTTCAACGTATTTAGCAAGACATGAGTCCGATCCACAACTTTTTGTTCAAGCTCGGCATTGAGTCGTTCCAACTGAACCTTTTGTTCGAGCAGTTGCCGCTCGGCCTCCTTTTTAAAGCTAATGTCATTTATAAAAGCGGCTACATACAGCTCACCATCCAGATAGAAGTGACTTAAACTCAACTCTATTGGAAATAACGAATCATCTTTGCGTTTGCCTTGTAGTTCACAGCTACAATTGACCGGTGGTGGCCCAGGATTGGGGGTAACAAACTGCTGGAGTTTTTCGTAATAATAACTCATGACCGAAGGCATGAGTTGATCGATAGAAAGGTTCTCCAACTCGTGAGGCTGGTAACCACTAAGTTGATAAGTTAATTGGTTTGCCGACAGGATTAATCCTTGCTGATTGCAAACGATAATACTGATGGTTGCCCTGGAAAAGATAGCCTCAAACCGACGAATACTATTGTCCAGGTCTCGTTCGGTTCGATGTAACTGGCCCTGGTCAATAAGCCGGATAAGGGCATAGGTTCGATCCTGAACCAAGAAGGTAAAAATGTTGATTTTGCCCCAAAATGACTGGCTATCCTTTTTTTGTAGTTGGGTTAGCTCCTCATGATGTCCAACCTGAATAAGACGGTCAATTAACGACCGATTGTGTTCACCTTCTAGCTGTTGAGGCCTTAACGACCGAGAAAGGTTAGGATCCGTCAATAAAGCCTCTTCGGATGAAAAACCCAATAGTCGCACACCCGCCTGATTGACATGAATATACCGTTCTTCGCCCAAGTCGTAGATACCGATAAAATCATCACTTTCCTCAAACAGCAGTTCTGTTAACCTGGACGTAAATAGGTCGGTAAGCATACGAAGATAAATAGTCTATTGGCCTTTACCAAATAGGTTTCTCGTTCAAAGTACGCCACTGGGCTTAGCTTGTAATATGCTTTTGATCAGTGCATTATGTGACACTGATCAGGGTAGAGTCTGACTAACAGGGTTAAAAACGCTATAGGTTATTCTTGCAGTCTAATTCCGTTCAGCCGGAGAGGTTTATTGGTCGGGTCGGCTGAATACACTTAACGAGGGTAGTAAATGAGGCCCTTTGGGGCAATAGTCCTCCAGAATATTCATTCTACTTAGTGATCTACATGTATAGATTGTCAGCATTAGCATCAAGAGTTGAGCTGATTTTACCCCTATGATGTACTAGTCAAAATCAACCGGAGTGATGTTCTCCGTCAATTTAATTTTTTTTTTCTCCCCCCACTTTTACCGCCAGTTAGCAACCATAGGCAACAGGGCTTACTGGGCGGCTAACGGAAACATTTTAAACTTTATATTTTATGAAAATCTTATTAATCAGCTGTTTAAGCTTACTGGCGATTTCTGGGTTAACCTCATCGGCCATTGCCCAAACGAAAGAAGAACTCAAGACGACCGTTTCACAGCATCATGCCAAAGTCCTGGAGCATACGAAGGCACTTAAAGAGGGAGTTAACCTCAGTAAGTCCGACATGGAAGAACACACCAAACAAGTTGGTGAGCATCTGACCAAAGCCAAGGAAGCGCATAAAACGCTGGATAGTAAACTAACTGAATCGGAAAAAGCTAAGCCTGAACATCAGCAGGTCAAAAAGCAGCAGACGATTGCCTCTGTTCACCACAAGGCCTTAAAGGAAGAAGTCAATAAAACCAAACCAAATGAAACGAAAGTAAAAGAGCATGCAACTAAAATTCATGAAGCAATCTCAAAGGCAGAAGAACAACCACAGCTAGCTCATAAAACCGGTAAAGGGCATAAGCAATAGTCGCTTTTTTCTTTTTACCAAGTTCTACAAACGTTTAATAATCATGGAAAATCAACAGGCAACGGTTGCGGTTTACAATGACCACCAACAGGCTGAAGAAGCCATTAATGAATTACAAAAAGCAGGTTATGACATGAAAAAGCTCTCAATTGTGGGACAGGATTATCATACCGAAGAAAACGTTATTGGCTATTATACTACGGGAGATCGCATGAAAACATGGGGTAGCATCGGTGCATTTTGGGGTGGTCTCTGGGGATTGCTCTTTGGCTCTGCCTTTTTCATTATTCCCGGTTTTGGTCCTTTATTGATCGCTGGCCCCTTTGTCGCTTCGCTCGTTGCTTCTCTCGAAGGAGCCATTGCACTAGGTGGACTTAGTGCAGTCGGAGCTGCACTAGTTGGTTTAGGTATTCCTAAAAATAGCGTGTTGACGTATGAGGCCAGTATCAAAGCTGGCAAGTTTGTACTGATTGCCCATGGCACACCCGACGAAGTGGAAAGGGCTAAACACGTATTAGGCCTGAAAAAACAAGAAGTCGTGGAAAATTTGGGCTAATCAGGCGCAAACCTATCCACACGTACACTTAATAGACTGGTTCTGAAGCGTCGACGATGAGACCCTGACATGTAAGTGAGTTGAGGTCAAACCAAACTGCTTCAGGACCTGATTTTCAAATCTTCAAACAATCTTGGCCATGAAAAAAGTTAGTATTTGCCTGGTTCTGGCCTGTTTATGGCTCGGTGCCAGCTATGCGCAGGAACCGCTTGTTAACAGAACCGTTACCATTACCCAAGTTAAAAAGGGAGAAGAACCTCAACAAGTTATGGCGGCTTTAAAGCAGGATTTTCCGAGTGCCATCATGAAAGACATTTTTTACCTGCCCGTAATCTTATACGGGCAGGAATGGGCTGTCAGTGAACAGGATGAAACTAACGGAGACAATTCGGAAATTGAGTACTATCAGGTAACTATGACGGGTAACGGCATAAAGTATACGGCCGTATATGATAAAACGGGCAAGCTGATTAGTTATAAGGAAACCATCAATCAGACCCGGCTTCCGGGCGTTGTCATCAGCTCCCTTGAAAGACAGTTCCCGAATTGGAGGATTATCGGCGATCAGGAACGGCTTACGTTTTCCAAAAAACGTTCTATCGTTTACCGGGTAGAACTAGCCAACGGAAAGAAACGGGAGAAGGTGTTTCTGGATGATTATGGCAAGGTACTTCGTAAGGCGAAACTGCTCAGAATATAAATTATCCTAAAGCATCTGTGGCACATACCAGATGTAATATAGAAAAAGGTGGCTGATCAGTCACCTTTTTCTATCCACAGCATTTCTTGAAATTCCATAAAGCTTAGGATAGCAACAGGCTTTTACTGAAAATAAAGTCGACCTCCAAGCCCAGAAAAATCAACCAGGATGTCTGCAATTGTTGTCCAGAAAATAGACTTGGATCGCTTGGCAACTAAACCCTAGAATAGGCCGACAAGTGTTGCAACGCCAATAAAGACTAGTACTTGTCCAATTTAGATTCTAGAGATTCTTTTGATTCTAAATGACAGCTTAGCTGTTGAATATCAATAGAATATCGTCAACAGAATCTATAGAATCCCTTAGAATCTATTTAACCAAAGCACTAGTGTTGTTTCTGGAAACAGTATTGAGGAATCAGATTGACCATTCACAATGCATGATTTTTCTCTCGGTTTATTCCGGCAATGCGAAATTTAGTTAACACATTAGCCATTGTCTTCAGTTGAATTTGCCCAAAATGAAGCCGAACATAAAGGCTATATTCTGTAAATCAGCCATTGATACCTGGGGTTGCTCATCGAAGGTATAAATACTGTACCCCATGCCGGGCCTGAATTTCAACCAACTTGTCAGCCTCAATTCTCCGTAAACTTGTGGGGATAACACGAAACCATTAATCTTCACCAATGGATTTTCCAGTTTAAATAGTTTAAAATCTGCATCATCGCCTACAAGGTTAAAGTAACCTATTGTTAGTAATCCGCCGATGTGAAAACGCTTTTGCTTATCCTGGTCAAAGCCAACTAAAAAACCATAATGGTCTGTGAAAACAAACAATGGACTGTTTAGCCGTTTCACGGCCAAAGTTGATGCAAATGTGGCTCCATAAACTCCTACTAGAACTTTATGGTTTATACTAATCCCAGCTTCAATGCCCTGAAACGAAAATGCCTGCTTAAAAAAGTTCTGATGCTGATGCGTCAAGCCCACATATAATGCAATTTTGTTACCTGCACTGTCACACTTTCCAGTACCGTACTGATACAGTTTACGCTGGGCATAAAGACTATTTGCCATTAGTGGCAAGGCTATTATAAGTACGACGAAACCGATATTTTTCATTGTTCATGGTATGCAGAGGCAACTTGAATGGCCATACGAATAATGTCTAGTAATTGATTGCTCTGTTTGTCAGCCTTCAGGTGCTAATTAGGATTAGTTTTTAAGAGCTACCTAATTGATAACGCATGACTATATACGCATTTCGATGAGCACCCTAAATAGCATTTCGGTATGCCAATCTGCATTGGCTAGTTCGATGGAAAGGTGTAACCCAGTGTAAAATCAGCAGCACCGGTGGCTTTTCCGGAAAATATGCTGGCACCCAGGGCTAAATTGAGATAGAAATTTCGGCGGTAAGTTCGTTGAAAACCCCAGAGTGCATCAACCCCAAAACCACTCCCATCACCAATAGGAACCTGTTCTGATTCATCTTTAGCTACTGCTGGTAAGGCGTAACGAGTCCGAACACTCAGGTAATTGCCAGAGTTGGAACGAATGCTCTTCCCTTTCTCAAGCCGACGATCGAAATTGTAAAAGTGCCGAACACCAACGGATAGAATCGGATTGATGGAATACGAGCTATAGTAGGTAGTCTTATCAGTCGATGCGTCGTGCACATCTTTTGTTTGCATGTTAGACGTAATGCGAGCCTCGCTAATGAGTGTGAAGCGGTTGGCCAACCTGGTTTCATACATAATTCCAGGAGAAAAGATGGCCGCTCGCCAGGCATTTTTCACAACAGCTGGTTGCTGACCCAATACGTTAGTTCCAACAAGCAGCATCAGAAGTATTCTTGTCGTTTTCATAAGAAGTTGTTTTGCTTTACAGCGCTAAAATTGCAGCTAGGTGATTCTTGACGAAACGATCTACCTCAGCCAGGTGCTTGATATATAGCACCATCGCAGTGCTATACTATAGTCCACTTCTTATCTGTACAAGACTACGTATATCTAGCCGAGCCTGAAAAATCAATTAGGGTTCCATCGATGGTGCAGGAACTCGTGACTTAGCATTGTATTTTCATTGGTATAACGTTCTGCCTGTTAGCGGCTATTTTATTTATGCCGGCAATTCGGTCATTTATGCAGTTTTCGCGGTTAAGTGGCATTCAAATGGTCAGTGATTACAGATCGGTTTTGCCAGTAGTATCTGGATTGAGAGCTACAACTGGATGGTCAAGCCAATTAGCTCGTTTTAGGTAAGTACTGCTCAAGTAAATCAAGTAAATTATCCGATGAAAAACCATCCTGCCGCCATAACTCAATACCCTGCCAAACTAATATAAAAGAAGGCAATTGGGTGACGGCAAAACTTTGCGCTACACCCGGGTGTACAATCTCTTCAATCTTAAGCAATTGAACTCTGCCGGTAAGTTTTTCCTGAAGCTGTTCCAGTATATCGTTTACCAATAGGTGTTGACGGGCATCAATTGGCATAAAACAAAGTAATACAGGAAGTAATGCCTCTTGCTTACTCTTTTTTGGGTGATCTTTAAGCATTAGCCTATTTAATATTCACAATACGTACGTTCAAAATATAAAAATGAAGGTGGACAGTATTGTTCTATTTAGGTATGATTTCCGTCATATAATTAGCTAACCTTGGTTCTTTGAGCGTAAATGGCTCAATTCGTTATTTGCACCTGACCCTTATCAACTAATTGACAATCAAACCAATATACCGATTAAGATATTTATTTATACACTATTAATTTTAACGTAAATCCTAAAAGTCGATTATCTAAAATCAATTCGATTCCTTATCTATGCATAGAGAACCGTATGCCAATGCTCTGTTGAATGTTCTGTTTGAGCAGAGAGTCGATTTCTTAGGAGTATATGATTTCCAGAAGGATCATTATGTTCGGATTAATCAGACGGGCATAAACATGCTTGGCTATCCGTCTGAGCAACTATTGATAGAGCAACCGCAATTCTCTTTTCGAAAAAATCCGCTTTCACCAGATGAACGTACTCAGATAATTGCCCAACTGCTGCAAACGGGCTATTATGAAGAAGAAACCGAAATAGTTCGGTATACGGGAGAAACTTTCTGGGGGCGGCTCATAATGGAGTCATTTGCCGATGGGCAGCTGGCATTGATTCGAATTACGAATCTAGATCGCTTACACCGCGCCGAACAGGAGTTAGATCATAGCGTTCGGCGCTACGAAGCCGTATTTACCAAGGCTACCATTGGCATTATTGTGTGTGATAAGCAGGGGAAAATCGTGTCTGCTAATCAGGTGGCTGAACAGTTATTTAGTTATGATGAAAATCAATTAATAGATCTACCCATTTATCAGCTGGTTCCACAAAGCCTAAGGCAGAACCATGAAAAACTTCGCCAGTCCTTTATGGCATATCCCCAGGCTCGGCCAATGGGTCATAACCGAGATCTGTATGCGCAACGTAAGGATGGGTCGCTGTTTCCGGTCGAAGTGAGTTTAAGTTACTTTCGACTGGATAATACGATGTATGCCGTCGCTTACATTATCGATATTACCCTTAAAAAGGAAGTAGAGCGGCAAGTAATGGAGCAAAAAGAGCAGGTCGAACGACTCAATGCCGAGCTTGAACAAAAAGTCGTAGATCGGACTCATGCCTTACTGAATACATTTCGGCAATTAGAAACCTCAAAAGAAGAATTAGCCCAGTCGCTGGCGACCGAGCGGGAGTTAAGCGAATTAAAATCCCGCTTCGTCGCCATGGCATCCCATGAGTTTCGAACTCCGCTGACCGCGGTTCTCAATTCAACCACCTTAATTGAGAAATATACCAATACCGATCAGCAGGATAAGCGCGAAAAACACCTGCACCGTATTCGTTCGTCAGTCAAACATCTGAATGAAATTCTAGAAGAATTTTTATCCGTTGGCAAGCTGGAAGAAGGTAAAATTGGTGCGAATCCAGTTTGGGTCAATCTCCCTCAATTGGTAGAGGAGGTCGTTGGTGATTTGCAAAGTATGCTGAAAAATGACCAGTTAATAAAACTTGACCTTCAATGCCCCAAAACGATCTGGTTAGACCCGTCACTGCTTCGTAAGATTGTCGTTAATCTCCTCTCAAACGCTATTAAATATTCGGGAGAAGGGTCCGCTATCCAGATCTACACGCATCATGACGAGAATTATATTTCGCTTTCAGTAAGCGATCAGGGTATTGGTATTTCGGCTGATGATCAACAGCATCTATTTGAGCAATTTTTTCGAGCCAAAAACGCAGCTAACATAGCAGGAACTGGCCTAGGTCTTCACATCGTAGCCAAGTATGTGGAACTTATGCAGGGTACAATTACCCTGCAAAGCGATCTTAATAAAGGAACAACTGTAACGATTTCCTTCCCCCGTGAAAACCATCCTTCTGATTGAAGACAATGAAGCGATTGGCGAAACAACCGCCGAGATGCTGGAACTGGCAAGTTCTAGAGTATTAACGGCTTAAAAAGGAAAGGATTAAAATGGACATGGTATCAATACCAGACCACTACCGAATCGCTCATCCGCACATTGAGCGAGTTTAAACAGGATGGCTTGATTGAAATCCTACCATCGCCTACCATCAGGTACCCTTCGGATGCTACAAGCCGAAAAGTTACGCCTGACAAACTGGTAAGTAAAGTAAAAAGCACTCTATAGTAGTAGAGTGCTTTTTAATGGAACAATACCGATACTGGCAATTAGTAGGTAGTCACAACTAGGTCGTCCTCTATAGCCATTACGCCCGGTGCTGCCCAGACCGCATTTTCTACTTCTTTTCGCTCGGCCCAGGAATGAACTTTGCCCCGTAAAATGACTTTGTTACCATTAGTTTCAACCTTTATTTGCTGGGCTTCAACGACGGCATTTCGTTTCAAGGCATCAACAATTTTCACATTTACATCCTTGGCGACTACCTTGGGTTTAACCCGAATCAGGTTACTCACCCCTTTCACCCCAGAAAGTGTTTCGACGGAGCGTTCTGCTGCCTGTCGCTGGTAGTTCCAGTCAACTTCTCCCTCGAGCGTCACCCAGCCATGTTGAACTTTAGCCTGAACCAAATCCTGGGGCACCTGAGTATGCCAGTCAAAAGAACGGCTAATAGCCTGCCCAATCTGCTCATCGCTCTGTCCGCTCAATATCGACTTTACCGTAATTTCCTGCGCAACCACGGTAACTCCCTTAACACGTTTGGTAGCTCGCTCAGCCGCCATTTTCATCATATAATTGTCTACCTCCCCCGAAAGGGTAACCACGCCATCTTTTACAGCGACACCAATTTCAGTGGCGTTTAAGACGGGTTCCCAGCGTAGTTCTTCCATGACATCATTCTGTAGGGTCTTATCGGTTTTCATAGCTAGTTCGTTTTTTGTTTGAAAACAGCCCAAAACTCGGCACCTACCTTTCGACTAACCATGATCTGCTTCAGCTACGCTATTGATTATCCACAGTCCTTACTCTGATGCATTTCCTGGCAAAACATATTGACAGTCAACCCAAATCATAATATTCCCTGATCCAGATCATGGAACATTAGCTGGCGGAAAGTCAATTTTGTTTACGTCGAACGTAGCTGCTTTTGCCATGAAAATTGCCTTCTTCAGCGCTCTGCCTTTTGAGCAAGCCTGGTTTGAATCGAACTCCAAGCACCAGATAACTTTTATTCCAAAGCCTTTAACCCTACAAACTGCAGAACTAGCCAAAGGGAATAGAGCCGTTTGCACTTTTGTTAAGGATGATCTGAGCCGACCGGTTCTACAAATGTTAAAAAACCAGGAAATTTCGGTAGTAGGTGTGCGTAGTGTTGGTCTGGATAATGTTGATCAGGAAGCGCTGGCCGACTTAGGCATGACCCTATTGCACGCACCGGGCCATTCACCTTACTCTGTAGCCGAACAGGCCGTAACCCTGTTACTGGGTCTGATCCGGCATTTGCCCGAAGCCAGTTGCCGCGTGAGACAGGGTAATTTCACGATTGACGGTCTTATGGGAAATGACCTGTACGGAAAAACGGTGGGCCTCATTGGCACGGGTCGTATCGGAAGCGTGTTTGCCCGAATCATGCTGGGTTTCGGCTGCAAGGTATTGGCTTACGATATCCGGCCCGATCTAATGCTTATGGAAGCTGGCGTTCAATACCGGATATTAGCTGATATTCTCTCGCAAGCCGATATTCTTTCCCTACACTGTCCCTTAACTCCCCTAACCGAGTATGTTATAAATGCCCAATCATTGGCCGCTCTCAGACCTAGCGCCATTCTGGTGAATACAGCAAGAGGACGACTTGTGGATACAAAGGCGGTCTTGAATGCATTGGACGCTGGCCAGCTGGCCGGTTATGCAGCGGACGTTTACGAACGGGAGCTACTCTATTTTCATTACGATTATTCAGATAAGTCGATTGCGGATGATCTCTTAAACCGGTTGCGAAAACACCCAAACGTTTTGTTAACGGCGCATCAGGGGTTTTTGACCGAAGAAGCGCTGCGGCAGATGGCCCGGAACCTACTCAATCAGTTCACCTTTTATGATAGCCAGCAGACAATCCTGGTCACTAAAGCCTCTATGTGCTAGCACTTTGTCTGGTAGGCAACGCCAAGTGTGATTAAACCTAACCACGCTATGCTACGACACCTGTTTGCCTCATTACTTCTTCTTCATGGCTTCATTCATGTGTTTGGTTTTATAAACCAGTGGGTATCATCTCTTGGTACTCAATTGAGTGGAAAGTCGCTGATCACATTGTCTTCTGGAACATCCAAACTACTGGGTGGTCTGTGGCTGCTGGTCGGCTTATGTTTCCTGATGGCAACGGTCGCCTTTTGGTTGGAGAGCAATTGGTGGACGACGCTTGCCCTGTTTAGTGTGGTTTTATCTCAAATACTTATTATCATTTACTGGCCAGATGCGAAGGCTGGTACGGTGTTGAATGTTCTTATCGCTCTGGGCATTGGGATAGCGATGACGCATCATCGATTTGAGCAGTATACCAATCTGGAAGCTAGGCAAATAATGACCAAGGATTGGGAAGATCGATCCGTAATTACAACGTCGATGCTTACTGGATTACCCATGCCCGTTCAGAAATGGTTGACGGCTAGTGGCGTTGTGGGAAAAGAGCGAGTTCACACCGTACGGCTTCGGCAGCATGGGTTGATGCGTACCAGTCCCGATGGGGCTTGGATGCCCACTGAAGCCGAGCAGTATATCGATGTTGATAAGCCAGGCTTTGTCTGGAAAGCCGATGTGAAACTGTTATCGTTTTTGCCCCTTTCGGGCGTGGATAAATTCGTCAACGGGAAAGGTAACATGCTGATCAAAGCGCTTTCTTTTGTTCCCATCGTGAATGAGTCTAACCCAAAAATTGACCAGGGAGAGTTACTGCGCTATTTAAGTGAAATGTGCTGGTATCCATCCGCAGCCCTTAGTCCCTATGTCAGCTGGAAACCCGTCGATGCTACGCATGCCCTTGCCATTATTACGTATGAAGGCCTAACGGCTTCAGCCATTTTTGCCTTCGATAACCAGCATAAACTGATCAGTGTTGCCGCCAAACGGTATAAGGGCAGCGATGCTCAAAGTAAGTTAGAGAATTGGTTTATCCCCGCCCGTGTCTGGAAGTCAATGAATGGGATACTTATCCCCGTCAAAGGTGATGTCATGTGGCAGTTAGCCTCTGGTGATTTTACCTACTACCAGTGGGAAATTACCGACATCGCCTATAATAAGCAGATGCTTTATTAAGGAATCATCAAATTCCTCACAACTAACCTCCTAAAACCTCAACTGTTTATTTATGAAAAATTTACCCAAACTAAAAATGGTGGCGAATTTACTTCTGGGATTGCTGGCAACCCTACCCTGGTCGTGCATGGATCACCGTATACCATCTACCTCTCAATTACTAACGAATTGTTCAACCGGCTGGAGAAACGTAAACCAAACGTATCAGGGCAGTTTTATTGGCGGAATTGCTCCTGACTGTTACCGATTAGTTTTTGGCTCAGATGGCAAACTCCAGGCAGACCGTACCCGGTGCCTTGGGCAAGATACCGCTCCTTTAGCGCTGGGAAACTGGTCCAGTACTGAAACATCAATCACTCTTCCCGTTTTCTCCTGGAACATCTATGGGATTCCAGGCCCGCATCGAATCGAAAATCTATCGGCCACATCACTACAGTTTAGTTATCGGGGAGATCCCGATAAAATTATAGAGACATGGTCGTGCGAATAATATATCCAAAGTCAGGGTTAAATAGATCCTGTTAATCAATACAATAATGACTTTACCTGCCACACAACACCTTGTTCAATCGCTGTTAGAGCGGTTAACCGACGAAGCTTCTGTTCGAAAAGTATACGGAGAGTCGATTGTAGTCAATCAGAAAACAATTATCCCCGTCGCCAAAGTTATGCTTGGATTCGGTGGCGGTTTCGGCGAGGGCCACGCCAGATCGGAAAAAACGTCTGAAACTGAACCGGAAAACGGGAAGAGCGAAGGGGGCGGCTTAGGCAGTGGATTTATTCTTCAGCCACAGGGAGTTATAGAAATTACGCCAACTTATACGCGATATTTACCGCTTAGTAAAGGCCGCTATGTAGCTATGGGTGTAGTGCTTGGCTTCTTGTTGAGCAAACTAGTCAATCGCCGAAAGTAATATAGAGTAATCAATACGAACATTCCATGCGCGCGATGCTTTTGACTCAAACCGGCCCATTTCAAGCTGGTGATAAGCCGTTAACAATGACCGAATCGCCGTTGCCGATTCCCAAATCGAATGAAATATGTATACAGGTAACGGTTTGTGGTGTTTGTCATACGGAGCTTGATGAACTTGAGGGTCGAACGGCTCCGCCACAATTGCCCGTAGTGCCCGGTCATCAGGTCGTGGGAATAGTTGACTCAGTGGGCGATAACGTAACCCGGTTCCGACCCGGTGACCGCGTGGGTGTAGCCTGGATATTTTCGGCTTGTGGTCACTGCGCGTATTGTCAGTCAGGTCGGGAGAACCTGTGTACTCAGTTTCAGGCTACCGGACGCGATGTTAATGGCGGCTACGCGGATTACATGGTTGTTAACGAGAACTTTGCGTATCCTATTCCAGTCAACTTAACGGATGTACAGGCAGCTCCCCTGCTATGCGCAGGTGCAATTGGGTATCGATCATTACGACTGACAAATCTGCAAAACGGGCAACGTATCGGCCTAACAGGATTTGGTGCATCCGGACATTTGATGCTGAAGTTACTGGCTCATCAGTTTCCAGATTCGGCGGTGTATGTATTTGCGCGAAGTGACATTGAACAGCAGTTTGCCCGTGAACTAGGCGCAGTGTGGGCGGGTAAACCAGGCGATGACCCTGGCCTTCAACTTGATGCGATTATCGATACAACACCTGCCTGGCAGCCAATTGTTGAGGCCCTTCGTCTCTTAAAACCAGGGGGACGGCTGGTCATCAACGCAATCCGGAAGGAAGACCAGGATAAAGATTACTTATTACGTCTGAATTACCCCGATCATCTGTGGCAGGAAAAAGAAATCCGCAGTGTAGCCAATGTAACCCGAACTGACGTTCAGGAATTTCTTACCATTGCTGCCCAGATACCTATTCAATCGGAAATACAAACGTATCTGCTTAGCCAGGCCAACGAAGCGTTATGGAGTATTAAACAAGGGCAAACCAGGGGCGCCAAGGTGCTGGTCATGTAAGTCTTTGTTCGCTCGCTTAATACGATGGCAAATTTCTTTGATTTTCAATGTCCGCTTAGTCGTATTTAAAAATCGAACTCGTGTAATTCGGTGCACGCTGACGGGATCAAAGCCACAATAATCAAGCGTCGCCCGTTTCAGTGCATTAACGTCACTATTCCTGTACTGCCACCAGAGCCACCAGCCTGGCGCGTCACTGGTCGTAATCAGTTCTGCGGCTCGACCTTTGAGCAATTTGTCCCAAAAAGGATCATCATCGTGTTTTTTGTAGGCAAAGCCAGGGGACAGAGTTCTATCAATAAACCCTTTCAATAGAGCTGGAATATTTCCCCACCAGACCGGATAAATGATGACCCAGGTGTTGCACCAAAGGATGTTTCGCTGGGCCTTTTCCAGATCAGGTTCAAGCTGTTTTTCCTCTTTATTTCCTTTGTGCAGGATCGGATCAAACGCCATTTCACCAAGCTTCTGGTAGCGTACATTATGCCCTTTTTCGAGCGCAGCGTGATAATAAGCATTCGCTATTTGCCCGTTAAACGAGTCTTTGTCAGGGTGCGCCAGTAGCAAATATATATTCATTTCGTTTAGCGTTTCGTTAATGACTTAACACAAACTTGATCAGCTAAAGTTAACGTATATACTAAACCGGTAGTTCTAAACTTGTAATGATAGGTTGTAGTTTGTGACCACAAATCTGATTGATTTGA
>NZ_BAAHBI010000035.1:0-111704 GCF_054776755.1 Spirosoma litoris
ACCCAAAACTACGGCCCGACTGCGGTGTTTACTTGCCATCATTACTTTTTAAGGACTACCTTATCCAGTTACCGAAGATGCTTCCTGCGTCAGCATGACAAAAACAAAACTAGTTTACAACGCGAACCACCGGATCAACACCCCACCAATCACAGCCCCAATGAGTGGTCCTATAACGGGTATCCAGGCGTAACCCCAATCAGAAGATCCTTTGCCAGGAATTGGAAGAAGTGCATGCGCCAACCGTGGACTGAAATCACGGGCGGGGCTCATAGCATAACCTGTTGTTCCACCAAGCGAGAGGCCAATACTCCAAACCAAAATACCAACTAAATACGGCCCAACACCAATGGCTAATTCGCCTAGATTTTTAGACGAAATCCCGGCTAATCCAAGAATGAGCACTAATGTGGCCAACGATTCACTCAATAAATTAGCACCTGTGTTACGAATGGCTGGACCTGTAGCGAAGCAAGCCAGCTTGGCGTCTGGATCAGGCGTGGCGGCCCAGTGAGGGAGGTACTGCAACCAGACCAGCGCAGCGCCCAGAAACGCCCCAATCAGTTGCGCCGTAATGTAAGGCACTATATGGCTATAATCATTGGTCGCTACGGCAAAAGCCACGGTAACGGCAGGATTCAAATGGGCATCGGTGCTGCCAAAAGCCTTGGACACAAACACGCCCATTGTAACGGCAAACGCCCACCCCGCCGTAATGACAATCCAGCCCGATGATTCGCCTTTGGTTTGCTTGAGAACCACATTGGCTACTACACCATCGCCCAGCAGAATGAGCACCATTGTACCAATTAATTCACCCAGAAAAGGAGAGGTTTGCATAGGAAATAAATAGTCGTTAGTCGACAGTCGTTTATCAAAATCAGTTACTAAAACTATCTACTGATTAGCGATTTATGACTGTTGGCTAACGACTCGATTCAAGGTTTAGGAATAGTTTGTGCGAATTAAGTGATATTTTTGGCTTCGTTCCAAATAAAGTACTGGAATCTCAACTGGATCAGCTTAGTTGCTCAATCAATCAGTCGATAATTCACTCATTAACAAATGAAAAGTATCATTTTTGAAAAAACAGGCAAACCTGCCGATATCCTCAAATCCACCGATATACCAATGCCTGAGCCCGGTCCTAATGAAGTTCGGGTAAAAGTCATTGCCTCGCCAATCAACCCGTCCGATATCATGTTCGTGCAAAATCTGTATGGCATTCGGCCTCAGTTGCCATCGGCTGCAGGTTTTGAAGGCGTGGGCATCGTTGATGCATTAGGCGAAGGTGTGCAGATGCGAACGGGCATGCGGGTGAGTTTTACCTGTATTGGTACCTGGTCGGAGTATGCCATTGCGCACCATCGTAGCCTGATTCCCGTTCCTGACGCCATGCCCGATGACGTAGCGGCTCAGTTATTTGTCAACCCATTCACGGCCTATGCGATGGTACAGGATGCGAAAGTGCCGGAAGGTGGCTGGTTAATGCTAACAGCGGCTGGGTCGGCATTTGGGAAAATGGTGATTCAGTTGTGCAAAATGCGGGGTATCAGAACCATTGGTACGGTTCGGCGTGATGACCTTAACGAGGAGCTAAAAGCATTGGGTCTGACGGAGGTTGTAAATACAGAAACCGAAAATCTGTCTGCCCGTGTCAAACAAATTACAGAAGGGGCTGGCGTTACTTGTGTGTTAGATTCGGTGGGTGGGCATACAGCTAGCGAAGCGCTGAAATGCCTTGGCAAAGGGGGCACTATGCTTATCTATGGCGTACTGAGTTTGCAAGATCCTACCATTAATGCCGGGCTACTTATATTCAGAGAGTTGACAGTCAGGGGATTCTGGCTGACAGACTGGATGCGCAGAGTGGATAGCCAAACTCGTCAGGATGTAGCTCAAAATGTGATCAGTTTGCTGGCGTCAGGTGCTATTCAACTACCTGTTGAAGCTGCCTATTCGCTGGACCAAATCGTAGAGGCCGTTGAGCATGCCGACCGCCCAGGCCGATGGGGGAAAATTCTGGTGAAGCCATAATAGTGATTGAGAAGCGCTTTAAATCGTGGGTTTCCAGCCGCGTTACGTAAGCATTACCTAACTTTCTCTTTATCATACCGAAGGCTTCGTTATCTTTGAAACAATATCTGAGGAAAGCCATACGTTTGTTCCAGTAACGACCGCTGGTCTAACCTCACTCACTTACTCGACTCGTTCGTATGCTCTTGCTTCAGGTTCCGGCTGTTGACACCACGGCCGCATCGCTGTCGGCCACCACGGCTGCCCAACCCCAATCGTTGCAACTTTTTGATCTGGTAGCCAAAGGCGGCTGGGTTATGATACCCATTGCGTTTTTGTTCTGTGCTGCTCTTTATCTGATTTTTGAGCGGTACTTCGTCATCCGTGCGCAAACCAAGACCGATGCCAATTTTATTGATAACATCCGCGATATGATCGCGCAGGGAAATATCAAATCGGCCGAGTCATTCGCTAAAAATCAGCGGACGGCTATGGGACGCGTGTTCGAAAAAGCCATTGGTCGGATTGGGTCGCCTATTCGGGAAATCGAAAGTACCGTCGAAACCGTTGGTCAGATTGAATTGTCGCGTCTGGAACGCAACATGGGCTATTTAGGGATTATCGCGGGGATTGCCCCAATGATGGGTTTTATCGGGACTATCTCTGGTATTATTCGTATTTTCTACGACATCTCGCTGTCCGACAATATTAGCGTTGGGATTATTGCCGGTGGTCTATACGAGAAAATGATCACGTCGGGCGCAGGTCTGATTGTAGGCGTTATTGCTTATACCGGCTATCACCTGCTCAATATGATGATTGAGCGGTTTACGCTCTCACTCGAAGTGAATGCCTTTGAGTTTATCGAAGTTCTCCAGAAACCAACCACCGAACCCGCCCGGATGCGGTAATATTTAGTTTGAGGTTTATGCAAGACCACTGATGTGGTTTGAAGTTCGTAGTTACCGTAACTGAGAATTTCAAACTGTAAACTTCAAACTATAAACTGACTATGAAACTCCGTCGAAAAAATAAGTTTGCTGCCGAAGTCGCGACGTCCTCGCTGAACGACATCATGTTTTTCCTATTGTTGTTCTTTCTGATTATCTCGACGGTGGCTAACCCCAATGTCATTAAACTGATGTTGCCCAAGGCATCGTCGTCACAGCAACTGAGTAAGAAGCAGGTGACTTTATCGGTCGATGACAAAAAGCAGTATTTTATTGATAAGAAGCCGGTTGATCCGGCCAATCTGGAACTGGAATTGAAAACGATTATGGCCGGTATTGCTGAACCGACGGTCGTTGTTCGTTTTGATAAATCCTTAACCGTGCAGGATTTGGTGGATGTCCTCCAGACAGGGGCCAAGCTGAATATTAAAATGGTAATGGCAACGTCGAAGTAGGACCCGGATTTTTTTGATTAATCTGATTTTATTGGGCCGATGCAGGGTTGCATCGGCTTTTTTGTTGCGGTAATTTTTTAGAAGAAATTATCAATTGCAGGTATGACCCCGATGGGGTCAAATGTTTATAGTCAAGTTTTTTCTATAGACATCTGACCCCTTCGGGGTCATACCTGCAATTGATAGGATATCATTGAAAAACCCTCTTAACGATGCGATGACAAAGGCCATTGTTAAGAGGGTTTTCGTAGCAATAGGCTTATTGCTTAAAACCGGAAGTTCAGCTTGCCGAACCAATACGCTCCGTTGCTACCCATTTGAACAGGGTCCCAGGCACCACCCGACTCGGTCAGATCGGCCCGATGTAGGTCAGGGTACACGTTAAAGATGTTAGACCCGCCAATCGACAAGCCAACTTGTGGGGTGAACCGGTACGAAATCGATAAATCGGTTGTAGCTTTTGGACGGTAAACGTCGAGATTATTCGGATCGTAATTCCAGTTTGCCAGCTTCACTTCGCCAAAACGCACGATACGTAGCAGGAATGCCCACTTATTGATGCTATAATCAATCGTAAGGTTCATTTTGGAAGGGGGAGCCGACGCCTTTACGAAATAGTACTCTCGCAGGTCAAAATACAGGTCTTTATAGGGTTTCAGTTTTGCGTTCGTATTCACACTGATCGTGTCTAACGAATTGAAATTCACGCCTAAGGATGTATTCAATCGGCCATTGCCTAGCTGTGTATGATGCGCCAGTACGATATCGATACCGCGTGTGCGGGTTGAAATAGCATTCGTGAAAAACTGTACGCGGCTCACATTCAATTGCTTTAATTCATCGGCAATAGCAGGTAAATCATCGCTGAATTGTCCTGTCAGAACAACCCGATCTTTGATACGAACGTAATACGCGTCAACGGTTAACGAGAAGCCGCTTCCTAATTGGCTCGTAAAGCCCAAACTTCCATTGACAGACGTTTCCTGTTTAAGAGGAGGCACACCCAAAGCTTGGGTAATAACACTACCGTTCTGGGCAATTTGCACCTGCACAGCCTGACCACCTACGAAATTCGTAATAGTCGAGTTGAAATAGGTTTGCGCCAGCGAAGGAGCGCGGAAACCCGTACTAACGGTACCCCGTAGCATAAACGCCGGACTGATTTTCAGACGACTTGACAGTTTACCGTTCAAGGTACTTCCAAAATCACTGTAATTCTCATAACGGGCAGCTGCCCCAATCATAAAGGCTTTAGTCAGGTCAGCCTCCGTGTCGACATAAACCCCCACATTAGTACGACTTTTATTCAGCGCATTACTTGGCTGAAAGCCAGGAAATCCTTGTGAACCAGCAGGTTTTGTAATGTCATACGCTTTATAAGAAGCTTCTTCACCTGCGAAAATCTTATAATTCTCATACCGGAACTCCGAGCCAAAGGCGATGTTCAAGCCTTGTAAGGTGTTTTTGTAGAATCGGGTGAAATGCAGACCCGTTACGTTTTGCTGCAACTGAAAACCGCCAGCATTGAACTCGCGGGGGGATGAAGCGCCCATCGATGTATTCAGCGTGTTCTTGACACCATAATCGAAACGGTTTGAACCAAAGATGTTGCCCAAATCCACATTCCAGCCGCGAAGGTTTGTGCGTACACCGGCTGCAAAGGTTCCATCAAGAATTTTGCTAGTGATAATCGGGTCAAAACCATCGGGGTAAATGGAAGGAATGTTCCGTGGACTATCGGCTGTGCGTGTCCAGGCATAGGCATCGCCCTGACGGCTTAAAACCCATGCAAATTGTCGGTAAAAAATATTTTTTTGTGGACAAGTAAGTACTCAGCTAGTTTACTTACGCTTAGCTTGACAAGTCTTAAATGATGGATTTAGGGAGAATTCGGCGAAACGAATTCAAAGCAGGAATATCAACAACATAGACAACCATTGGCCAACTTAGTAGGCAGATCATAAATCAATTTAGTCAGCTTCATAGTTGTATAGCCAAACTTAACCACTTATGATCGCTGACTACACCGAAGCCCCTGTTTGCCATGTTGATGACATGGTCGATGGTGAATTGAAAGAAGTTCGCGTGGGCGATACCGACGTATTGCTCGCCCGTTCCGATGGCCAATACTATGCACTCTATCCGAAATGTACTCATTATCAAGGACCGCTGGCAAAAGGTCTGCTTAATGGGCATCGACTTGTTTGTCCCTGGCATAATGCCTGCTTCGATATTAGGGATGGCCATCGACTGGAAGCGCCTGCTCTGAATGGCTTACCGACACACGAGGTGCGTATTGAAAACGATCAGGTGTTCGTGCGATTGACTACGAATAAGGAAAGTCTGGAAAATCCAATGGCTGCACTAGATGGTGCTGCTTCTGAAACATACGTCATCGTTGGGGGGGGAGGAGCTGGTGCTTTTGCTGCCGAAGGCATGCGTGAGGGTGGTTTTACGGGTAAGATCATCATGCTGACCGAAAGCAGCGAAGCGCCTTATGATCGCCCAAATTGTTCGAAGGATTACCTGCAAGGCAAAGCTCCCGACGAATGGATGCCGTTGCGCCCGGATGAGTTTTACAAAGACTATGGGATCGAAATCCGTACTAATCAGCAGGTAACATCACTTGACCCAACTAAAAAACAGATTGAGCTGGCTTCTGGTGAAACGATTTCGTATGATAAAGTACTCATTTGTTCAGGGGGTAAGCCTAATACACTACCTGGCTTAAATACCGATCTCAAAGGAATTTATTCTCTTCGCAGTTTACACGATAGCCAGACTTTGCGTGAGTTAGGGAAACAAGGTAAGCGTGTGGTCATTGTCGGCAGCTCGTTTATTGGCTTAGAAGGGGCTATGAGCCTTCGTAAACTGGGTAGTGAAGTCACTGTAATCGGGGTAGAAAAAACGCCTTTCGAGAAAATTCTTGGTGAAAAAATTGGGCGTGCTATTCAGGGCTGGCATGAGAAAGAAGGTATCCAGTTTCATCTTGGCCGTAAAGTTGACCATGTAGAAGGTGAGGAAGCCGTGACTGCGGTAATTCTTGACGATGGAGAGCGGATTCCTGCTGATTTTGTACTGCTTGGGCTGGGCGTTAAACCGCGCACTGATTTTTTGAAAGGTGTTTCGCTTGAAAAAGATAGTGGGGTTAAAACCGATACTGATTTACAGGTAACAGACGGGCTATATGCCGCTGGCGACATTGCTCATTATCCCGTAGCGGATGGTTTTCAACGGATTGAACATTGGAAAGTGGCTGGCCAGCAAGGACATACCGCTGGTTTAACGATGGCAGGTAAGGACGAGCCATATACGGCCGTTCCGTTTTTCTGGAGCAATCAGCAAGGCAAACGCATCAACTATGTTGGACACATCACCCAAATTGATGACATTATTTATGAGGGTGACCCCGAAGAAGACGATTCATTCTTAGCCCTCTACATTCAGGATGATCAAGTCAAAGCGGCAGCTGGTCTTAAACGGGATCAGGATATTATTGCAATCCGGGAGTTGATGCACGAAGGCCGGATGCCAGCGATAGAAACGATTAGAAATGGGTTAAAATGGGTTGAGGAGTTGAAAAAAGCCTGATTCCACCGAAACGTGTTTACCTTTGTAACCTGACCGTGCGAAATCCGGTTTGGTTATGACGCATCAACTTATACTTAGAAAGCCGCTCGCGTTTTTCGATCTCGAAACAACGGGCGTCAACATTGCCAAAGATCGCATCATTGATATCTGCGTGATTAAAGCGCTTCCTGGTGGTGAAGTCGTCAGTAAAACTCAGCGTGTTCATCCCGGTATGCCCATACCGCTGGAATCGAGTCTGATTCATGGCATCTACGACGACGATGTAAAAGATGCGCCCCCATTTAAATCGGTTGCCCGAACGCTGGCTCAGTTTCTGGATGGCTGCGACCTGGCCGGTTTCAACTGCAATCGCTTCGATGTGCCTTTGTTGGTTGAGGAATTTCTGCGCGCCAATGTTGATTTTGATATGAAAAATCGGCGTCTGGTCGATGCACAGCGGATTTTTCACCTGATGGAGCCACGAAATCTATCAGCAGCCTACAGATTCTATTGCAATAAAGAATTAATTGGTGCTCATGGTGCTGAGGCAGACACCATTGCTACGCTTGAAGTGCTCGACGCTCAGGTACAACGCTATATGGGTATGGTTGCCAAAGCTGATAATGGGCAGGATGTTATCTTCGAGAATGACGTTGATATGCTCCATAGCTTGACCGCAAACACGAATGTTGACCTTGCCGGACGAATAATTCTCAATGAAAAAGGCGAAGAAGTATTTAATTTCGGGAAACATAAGGGTTTTCCAGTTTTGGAGGTACTCAAAAAAGAGCCATCATTCTACGATTGGATATTGAAAGGCGAATTTCCGCTCGATACTAAACGTCGGCTGACTGAAATACGACTTCGGATGTTCAGTAATGGCCTTGGAAAGAAGTAAAAGTGTAAATCTCACACTTACCTTGCCCTTCCAGATTTGAGCAAGCCCGAATAATCTTTACATTTGCGACACTTTCTATTAACCGGCAAGCCATGCAACCCACGCAGGACGTCCTCATTCCGGAAGTCATTCAGCAGATACCGCTCACCTATTATCTGATTCTCAGCACCGCGCTGTTTGTTATTGGAATCATTGGTGTATTGACCCGGCGCAATGCCATTATCATTTTCATGTCCATTGAGCTAATGCTCAATGCTGTCAACCTGCTACTTATCGCGTTTTCGTCGTATCGATCAGATTCGTCGGGGCAGGTATTCGTCTTTTTCATTATGGCCGTTGCTGCCGCTGAGGTTTCAGTTGGTCTGGCTATTATTGTTATGATTTACCGCAATACCCGCTCCATCGACGTAGGATTGCTTAACAAATTGAAATGGTGAAATCAGTTTTATGTTTCAAGTTCCACGTTCCCTGCTAGATGACTCAGATTTACGTGATCACTCTTACCTGAACCTGAAACTTTAAACCTGAAACCTGAAACTTAGACCTCATGAAAGTAGAATTACTCTGCGCTCTTATTCCGCTCTTTCCGCTGATTGGCTTTTTGATTAATGGCCTCGGTTTTCGTCGGGTACCAACGGGCCTGGTTGGGGCAATAGCCACCATAGCAGTTCTGGCCTCTTTTGTTCTGTCAATTTCGCTGTTCAGTTCTTTTTCGGGAGATTCTCAGCCTATCGTCGCTACACTCTTCGACTGGATTAGCGTTGGCGATCTACACATCAATTTCTCGTTTCAAATTGACCAGTTGTCGCTTTTGATGTTATTGGTGGTAACGGGCGTTGGTTCGCTGATTCACCTCTACAGTATTGGTTATATGCATCATGATGAAGGATTTGGTAAGTTCATGGCCTTCCTGAACTTGTTCATTTTCTTCATGCTCCTGCTGGTAATGGGCTCCAACTACGTCATCATGTTTATCGGCTGGGAAGGTGTAGGTCTATGTTCTTACCTGCTTATTGGTTTCTGGAATAAGAATACGAACTACAACAATGCCGCTCGCAAAGCCTTCGTCATGAACCGTATTGGTGACCTGGGCTTTCTGTTGGGCATATTCATGCTCATCAATACCTTCGGTACGGTTGAGTATTTAGATGTTTTCAAACAAGCTACAAGTCTGGAGATAGGCGATAAAACAGTTCTGGCCATTACGCTGCTTCTGTTTATCGGTGCCATGGGTAAATCGGCGCAGGTTCCATTATATACCTGGCTTCCAGATGCGATGGCTGGCCCAACGCCCGTTTCGGCCCTGATTCACGCAGCTACGATGGTGACCGCTGGTATTTACATGGTCGTTCGCTCGAATGTACTGTACACCTTGTCGCCACTAACGCTTGAAATTGTTGGTGGAATTGCCATTGTTACGGCTCTGTTAGCGGCTTCGATCGGCCTTTTGCAGAACGACATCAAAAAAGTACTGGCTTACTCAACTGTTTCGCAGTTGGGCTATATGTTCCTCGGTTTAAGCGCAACGGCTTACACGGCGGGTATGTTTCACGTTATTACCCACGCGTTCTTCAAAGCGTTGTTGTTCCTTGGAGCGGGTAGTGTGATTCATGCTATGTCTGATGAGCAGGATATTCGCAAAATGGGTGGCTTGCGAAAAGCATTGCCCATTACGTTTATCACCTTCTTAATTGGTACCTGGGCTATTTCAGGTTTACCTCCGTTTGCTGGTTTCTTTTCGAAAGATGAAATCCTGGCTCACGTTTTTGAACATAACAAAGTTCTTTGGGCACTGGGCGTTGTAGGTTCTGGCCTGACGTCGTTCTACATGTTCCGGTTGTTGTTCCTGACCTTCTTTGGGGAATTCCGCGGAACCGAAGAGCAAAAGCATCATCTGCACGAGTCACCGATTACGATGACCGCGCCATTAATTGTTCTGGCGATACTATCGGCAGTAGGTGGAGCGCTTAACCTACCCGGCGGAGGCTGGTTAGGGCACTTCATGGAACCCTTGTTTGAAGGTTCGAAGCAAGTTAATCCCGAAGCTTTTGCTGAATCGACGATTGAGCATAGCACAGAATATGCGCTGATGGCGGTTTCGGCAGGTGTTGCCTTAGTCGCACTGATTATTGCTTACGTCATGTACATCAGCCGGGGTGCTGTTCCTGCTCCCGAAACAGATGAACGTTCATTCGCAGAGCGGGTCATTTACAACAAATATTATGTCGATGAGCTATACGAAACGATCATCGTTCGCCCAATTCGTGGATTGGGAGATGCCTTGTATAGCTTTGGTGAAGGCCTTATCGACGGTATCGTGAATGGTGTGGCCTGGTTAGTACAAAAAAGCGCAGCGCAGTTACGATTACTACAAAGTGGTTCGATCGGCTTTTATGTCCTGGCGATGGTCGTTAGTATCGTTCTCATTTTTGCCCTACGATTCTTTATTCGGTTATAAGATAGTTTTTGGTTTTCGGTTTTTGGTTTGTCAACTGGCAAAATCGAAAACCGGAAACTGAGAACCGAAAACTTGTTCAAGATGCTTACATTATTTCTGATTTTTTATCCTGTCGTAGCAGCTTCGCTAATCCTGATGATTCGGGGAGAACGGGTAAAGCAGGCGGCTTTGGTAGCTGCACTTGTCGAGCTGGCATTTGCGGGTTACGCCTTCATTGGATTTAAACCTGATGCAAGTTCGCAATTCGGATTCGACTACGCCTGGATTGGTTCCTTAGGTATTCGATTCAGTGCAGGCATTGATGGAATCAGTGTATTGCTGGTATTGCTAACGGGATTGCTGGTTCCGTTCATTATACTGTCTACCTTCGATCGGAGCTACCCTCGTCCTGCTTTGTTTTATGCGCTGATGCTGTATATGCAGGCGGCCTTAATGGGAGTTTTTACCGCTCGCGATGGCTTTCTATTCTATTTCTTTTTTGAGGCCGCGCTGATTCCTATTTACTTCCTGGCCGCTATGTGGGGAGGGGCCAATCGGATTCCAGTTACCTTTAAGTTCTTTGTTTACACCATTTTTGGTAGCCTTTTCATGCTGCTTGCTTTAGTGTATTTGTATTACCAGACACCAGCAACAGCCGTATCGGCACACTCGGCCGCTATTGTTGATTTCTATAAGCTTAACCTGACGCCTGAAGCTGAAACCTGGCTTTTCTGGGCATTCTTTATTGCCTTCGCTATTAAGATGCCGGTGTTCCCATTCCACACCTGGCAACCCGATACCTACGTTGAATCGCCAACGCCCGCTACGATGTTATTGGCTGGCATTATGCTCAAGATGGGCGTTTATGGCCTGATTCGGTTTATTCTTCCTATCGTGCCACTTGGGGTTGAAACCTGGGGGAAAACAGCCGTTATTTTATCTGTCATTGGTATTATTTACGGGTCGATTATTGCCATTCGCCAGCGCGATATGAAACGATTGATCGCTTATTCATCGTTTTCGCACGTTGGTTTAATGGCAGCGGGGGTATTCTCGCAAACCGAAACGGGTATGCAGGGAGCCTTGGTACAGATGTTGGCGCACGGTATCAATGTAGTAGGAATGTTCTTTGTTGCCGACATAATTTTCTCGCGTACAAAAACTAACCAACTTGATCAACTGGGCGGTATTACACAAACCACCCCCAAACTAACGGTCTTCTTCCTGATTATGCTGTTGGGGAGCGTAGCACTGCCGTTGACAAACGGATTTATTGGTGAGTTTCTGTTATTACATGGCGTCTTCACCTACAACAATTACCTGGGTTTAGCGGCTGGCTTTACGATTATCTTCGGCGCAGTTTATATGCTTCGCATGTTCCAAAAGAGCATGTTTGGCCAAACTTCATCGCGCACAGAGTCATTTGCTGATCTGACCAGTTCTGAAAGTTGGGTATTTATTCCGCTAGTTGTGCTTGTCTTTTGGATAGGTATCTACCCGCATTCATTTTTGAAAGTAACCGAACCCGCTGTCGCCAATATGATGAAGTATATTGGTACAACAGCTGTATCCTTGAAATAATCGTTAAAAGTTTTCGGTTTCTGGTTTTAGCAATGCTGAAAATCAGAAACCGAAAACCGAAAACTATAAACCTATGCTTCCCATCGTTCTGTTATCGGTTTTTGGCATTGCTCTATTGTTCCTGGGCTTTTTGAAGTCAAAGGCAGTGTTACTACCAGCTACGCTCTTGTTCCTCGTTGTCACACTGGGAGTTAACTTCCTCGACTGGAATAAAACGTATCTGTATTTTAACGATATGCTGCGGACGAATAACCTGTCAATGGTTTTTACCGCTATTATGCTGGGGTCGGCATTTATGGTTGTGGCTTTGTCGAGTAGCTTTATCGATGAAGATTCTGCTCAACCGGCTGAATACTACGCTCTTATGCTGTTCTCGCTGGTAGGAGCTGTTATGATGGTTAGCTTCGAAAATCTGATTATGCTATTTGTTGGCGTCGAAATATTGTCGGTAGCGATGTATGTATTAACAGGCAGCGACAAACGGAACTTACGCTCAAACGAGGCTGCGCTGAAATACTTCCTGATGGGCGCCTTTGCCACCGGTATCATGTTATTCGGCATGGCGTTGCTATATGGCGCAACTGGCTCATTTACGCTGGCTGGCCTTGCTTCTTATACCGCACATCCACAAACAGGATTGTCTTTACTGATTTATGTTGGCCTGCTGCTGTTACTGATTGGCTTACTCTTCAAAGTATCGGCAGCTCCTTTTCATTTCTGGACGCCTGACGTATACGATGGAGCACCAACCATTTTCACAGCGTTCATGTCGACAGTGGTGAAGACGGCTGGTTTTGCCGCTTTGTTCCGATTATTATCTGTTTCCTTCGGTGGCGTTTACACGTTCTGGTGGACTCTGTTGGCTATTATTACGGCGCTGACGCTTATTGCCGGGAATATTACCGCCGTCTATCAAACGAGCTTTAAGCGGATGATGGCGTACTCCAGTATTTCGCATGCGGGTTATCTGCTGATAGGTTTAGCTTCCTTGGGTACACAAACGAAACAAGCTATTGTGTTTTATTCACTAGCTTATTCTGTGGCTACAATTGCCGCTTTTGGGGTATTGATATTAGTATCTCAACAACGAAGTACACAAACAATAACCAGCGAAGGTGTTCTGACCGAAAACTTCGATGCTTTCAATGGGCTGGCTCGGCAAAATCCACTCTTAGGTTTGGCAATGACCGTTTCGATGCTCTCATTAGCGGGTATTCCATTGACAGCAGGTTTCTGGGGCAAATTTTACATGTTTTCAACCGCTGTTGAACGCGGACAAATCTGGCTGCTGGTTGTAGCCGTGCTGATGTCGGCTGTGGGTATTTATTATTACTTCCGGGTCATTATTGCGATGTACTTCCGAGATGGCGCAACAGAGCCAATTCGCGTTGCTCCTTTCTTCCAGTATGTGCTCGTAGGAGCAATTATCCTGACCATAGGATTAGGCATTGCACCGGGTTTATTACAGGGCCTATTTTAAATAAGTAAACGTCTCTTTCTGAGACCGTATCCTAAGTAATAACGCCTGATAGCATAGACCTTTGCTATCAAGTGTGTACTTTTGGGGTAATTTGTTGGCCAGATAATAAATACAATTAACGAATTTCGCCCGGTAAAATAGTGAACGTGAGTAGCATAGAACAGCCAAAACCAAAAGAATATAAGGACTTTTTCTCGTTCTTTTTAACGGCTGTACTGGGTGCATCCATTAATTTTGTCAGCCAGATCTTCTACCGGAAATTCTTTGATTTTGATACGAGTGTTTTTTGCGGCTACCTAACCGCAACCGTGCTGACGTTTATTCCAACGAAACGCTACGCTTTTTCAGCTAAGGACACCGGTAACACAGGGCGTGAAGCCATTAAATTTCTGGGTATCGCTATTGTTGCCCTTGTAGTTCAGGTATATGTGGCTAAATATACTTTAGAGTGGATTGCTACTCCCTTATTTCCCAATACTCCTGAGCTCTGGCGTGAGAAAGGTTCGCACGTAGCAGGTATGGGAATGAGCTTCTTAGCCAACTATTTTGGCCATAAACTCCTGACATTTCGTAGTACGGGTTTTTATGATAAGCTCCTTTCGCGTTCATCAAAAGAACCAGAAAGTAACGTATAGAGGTAAACTCTGATTAATTCAACTTCAAATAGGACTTTTTGATGTGCTAAGTACCTAATTGTAAATTTATTGAAGGGTATTATTGCATTCACTAAGAAAAAAGTATATTTGTAGCTGGAAACCTAAAATATCACTGAGAAGGTAATGAAAAAAGTTATCGCTTTATTGTTCGTTGGTAGCATGCTGACATTTGCTGCTTGCCAAAGCAAACCTAAGACAGAAGAAACCACCACGGATTCGACTGCAACTATGTCAACCGACACTACGACAATGGCTACAGATTCTGCTGCTACGATGGCTACAGATTCTGCTGCTGCTGACACCACGAAGAAATAATTTTCTTCGCGCAAGAAGTTAAAAAGCCTTATTTTTATAAGGCTTTTTTGTTTTTAAGACGTTGACAAACGTATTTACTACGCATATTCCTCCGATGGCCGTTGAGTACTGCCATCAACTTCTACGGAATTATAAATTTCACTTTCGGATTGTAAAGCCCCGCCGGACACGTTTAGGCGACTTCCGGGTATTACCACACAATCAGACCCAAATTACGGTTAACACGAACCTAAATCCGTACGCATTTTTAATTACCTATGTGCATGAAGTAGCCCATGCGGCTGTTCATTTTCAGCACGTAGCCCAGCGAAGGTCCCGGCGGGTTAAGCCACATGGGAAAGCCTGGCAAATAGCCTTTCAGCAGCTCATGCAACCCTTGTTGACTGAAGCTATTTTCCCAGCGGCAATCCTGCGTCCACTTACGCATTACATGGCTAATCCTGGCGCTACAACCTATTCCCACCCTGCATTGATGCTGGCATTACGACAGTTTGATCCGCAACCAATAGAAACTGTACCAGAGAATCGGGTATTACTTCGGGATGTATCGGAAGGTAAGGCTTTTCAATTAGCTCAAAAGACGTATATACGAGGTACGCTACGGCGTACTCGCGTCGTTTGTAAGGAAGTTACATCGGGAAAATCATACGCCGTTCTGGCTCACGCCTGGGTGTCAATAATGATGAATGATGAATGATAAATGCAAAATAAACTATAGCCTACAGGAGTGGAGGAAGCAAGCAGCCAGAAAGGGGCTGTTTATTTTACTGATCATTCATCATGTATCATTCATCATTTGCCCTTCGAAAGCCCAGTCTGTCCTGCGCGAGGGAACGTGGGTGAAAATTGGCGTTACAGAATCTGGGATTTATCGACTTTCTCAAGCCCAGCTAATTCAATTAAACCCTGCTTTTGCGACTGCCGATCCAAGACGATTACGGCTCTATGGTAATGGAGGAGCTGTATTGCCACAACCGAATGCCACGCCACGGGCCTCTGATTTAATTGAAAATGCAATTCAGGTATCAGGTGAAGCCGATGGCCGATTCGATGCGGGAGATGCTCTACTATTTTTTGGCCAAAGTCCTCATGCAATTCGTTACGATTCAACGGCTAAACGATTCGCTCATCAACTCAATTTTTATTCCGACACAACCTTCTACTTTCTGACGATTGGAGCTGCAAATGGTCTGCGTATCGTTGATCGTTCAGCGGGCTCGCTGGGCGCTACAGCGACTGTTACGACCTTCGATGACTATCAATTTCACGAACTGGATTTGCTAAAGTTGCCGTCCGTCCGCTCAGGTCGGGAATGGCTGGGCGAATACCTAACTACGGACACAACCAAAGTTATTTCGTTTGATATACCGGGTCTGGTAGCCAATACTCCAGTCCGATTAGCCGCATCGGTTGTTTCGGGGGCGACTGTATCCACCCAATTTCGACTTCAACTCAATGATCAGTTGGTGGGTACAATGCCCATTGCCCCCATTTCAGGATACGAATATGATTATCAAGGCGTAGCCCGTACAGATACATTTTTAGCTAAATTAACAACTGCCGATAGCCCCATTCGCCTGGCTATTACCTTTCGTAAGAATGGCTTATACTCGGCGCAGGGCTATCTGAATTATTTGTCAGCACAAGTCAAGCGGGAGCTGCGTCAGTATGATAAGCCGACATGGGTACGGCGATTACCCGCTGGCCAGTATGCCATTAAACAGGCGTCTGCTGGTTTGCGTGTATGGGATGTAACAAGTCCATCTATTCCCATTTCGCAGACGTATACCCTTTCATCGGCACAGGAAGCTGGGTGGATGGCTTCGCGTTTAGGAGACTACTTTTTATTTACAGATTCACAGGTTTTAGCGCCTGTATTATTACAAAGCATTTCGAATCAGGATTTGCATAGTCAAACTACTGCCGACTTGATTATCGTAAGTCCAGCGGCCTGGGTAGATCAGGCAGAGCGATTAGCGAAATTTCGGCGTGAGCATGATCTGTTATCCGTTCAAGTTGTTACGACGCAACAGGTTTATAACGAGTTTGGCTCCGGACAACCCGATCCAACGGCTATTCGGGATATGGTTCGATACTTTTATCTGAAGCAACCTGCTAAGCTGAAGTACCTGTTGCTTTTTGGCGATGCGACGTATGATTATCGAAATATTTCGGGCCAGGTTAGTGCGGCACAATTAGCCAATATGGTGCCTGTATACGAAAGTCGGGAATCCCTGCATCCGGTTACGAGCTATTCCTCCGACGATTATTTTGGCTTCATGGATATTAATGAAGGGGAGTGGCCGGAGACTACTACGGGCGACTACCTGTTAGATATTGGTGTGGGCAGATTACCCGTAAAATCAGCAGATGAAGCCAAAACAGTTGTTGATAAGCTTATTCGTTATAGCTCAGATGCCTCATTAACTGGCGATTGGCAAAGTCGGATTACGCTTGTTGCCGACGATGGTGATTATAATATTCACCAGCAGGATGCCGATTTGATGGCGAGAAATATTGAGAAAATTGCGCCTGCTTATCGTCCAGAACGCGTTTTTCTGGACGATTATCCACAAGAAAACACATCAGATGGTCAGAAAGCACCAATTGTTAATCAATTAATTAATCAGGCGGTTACCGATGGGCGACTGATTATCAATTATAGTGGGCATGGGGGCGTAATAGGTCTGGCTGATGAGCAAGTGGTAACCCTTCAGGATATTCTTTCCTGGAAAAACAGTAGGCTTCCCTTATTTGTGACAGCTACCTGCCAATTCGGTCGCTATGATGATCCGAACGTTAATTCAGGGGCAGAACTGACCTTATTAAGTCGAACGGGAGGTGGAATTGGCCTGCTAACAACAACGCGCCCAGTTTATGCCAATACGAATTTGCTTTTAAACGAAGCGTTCTATAATACCGTTTTCACGGCAGTGAATGGCCAAATGCCTCGACTGGGCGATGTGATGCGGAGCACGAAAAACAATAGTTTGAGTGGTGCTGTTAACCGAAATTTTGCACTTCTGGGCGATCCATCTATGACACTGGCCTATCCACAGGCAAAGGCTGTGCTTACACAGGTCAATGGGAAAGTCGTCACTACTACTCGCCAGGATACCCTCAAAGCCTTGCAGACAGTCGAGTTAACTGGTGAAATTCGGCAGCAAAGTCAGCGAGTAACTGATTTTACGGGTACCATTCGATTGTCGCTTTATGATAAAGCGGTAACCCATACCACTCTCGGATCTGAAGCGGGTAGCCCTAAAATGACGTATCAGGCATTTAGCAACCCTATTTTTACAGGACAGGTGCCTGTTCAGCAAGGTAAATTTGTTGCTCGCTTCACCATGCCGAAAGATATTGACTATACCGTCGGCCCAGGTAAACTTTATCTATATGCCGTAAAATCGGATAGTTTGTTGGCGGCAGGCGGAAGCTATGATAGTTTGCTAATTGGTGGCAGTGTTTTTGCTGATAGTATCGATACGCAGCCACCTGTAATAAAGCTTAGTGTGATAGGAGGGAAGCTGGACGGTGATGTTGTTCGTTGTACCGGGCCAGATGTCCCGCTTCTTATTGATCTGTCAGATAACAAAGGAATTAATATTGCCAGATCGGGCCTTGGCCATGAGCTAACGGCTCAGTTTGGTGATCAGACAGCGGTTGTCCTGAACGAAAATTATGTTGCGAACAGTGCAGATGGGCGCCAGGGGGAAGCGAGCTATACATTTCGAAACGTAGTATCGGGTACATATACGATTCGGGCCAAAGCGTGGGATATTAACAATAATTCAAGCGAGGGCGCGTTGACCATAGTAGTTTCTGACCGACCGGGCTTAGCTTTGCGCACATTGCGGGCTAGTCCTAATCCAGTGGTTGCTCAAACAACGTTAACAGCAGAACTCAATCGTTCGGGCGAACCACTTGACTGGACAGTAAGAATATATGACCTCAACAGTCACTTGCTAAGCCAGCAAACTGGTCAATGTACCAATTGTGATGCGAGTGTTGACGTTGGTGTATGGAACGGTCTGACAGATACGGGTCAACCTGTATCGAATGGCCTGTACATTGTTCGGCTTGAAATTCGTTCGGCAACCGATGGCACAACAGCTATTGGCGCTAGCCGGATTGTACTAACAAAATGATTTAAAAAGACTTAAAATCGTCTCATTTTTTCTAATCCAACGATTCATTGTAATTTTGACCAAACAGTACTGCACTACTCACCCTATCCAGTTGCGGTCGTTGACCAACTCTCTTTGTATGAAGCGCAATTTTTTCCGTGTTCTTCTCGGCGTTTGCTTTTACTTTCCTTTCGTCGTATCTGCTCAAAATGGTTTAAACGGTGCAAAAAATGTTCCGACCTCATCAGTACCCTTCCTGAACTTTACGCCTGACGCTCGTTCTGGGGCGCTTGGAGAAGCTGGCGTAGCGCTTGGAGATGTGGATGCCAATGCTATTTTCTGGAATCCATCGAAGCTGGTTTTCGCTAAACAGAGTTCTGGAGGATCGCTATCCTACACGCCCTGGCTTCGAAATCTAATTGGGGATATGTACTATTCCTACCTGAGCGGCTACGGAAAAGTAGGTAAGAACTCCGTGGTAGCAGGTTCGTTAATGTATTTCGATTTAGGCACAGTTGATTTCACGACCGCAAATGGTGTAGCCGCTGGTACATTCAACTCCCGCGAATATGCACTCACCGTTTCGTTTGCGCAGAAACTCTCTCAGAATTTTTCGCTGGCTGTTGACCTGAAATACTTAAACTCCAACTTAGCTGCTGGTAGCGCTAACCCGGCGCTTAAGCCGGGTTCAACTGCGGCTGCTGATATCAGTGCTTACTACCATAACGAGTCACGTGATAATGCAACGGGCAAAGGAATTGGCTGGGCCTTTGGCGGTATGATTTCGAACCTCGGTGGTCGACTTAATTATGGTGGAACGCAGAGCTACTTTATTCCGACTAATCTTCGTTTAGGAACCAGTCTGACCTTGTTTTCCGACCAGTATAACAAGTTCAACTTTGTAGTAGACGCTAATAAGTTGATGGTGCCAACGCCAAATGTTGTTAACGGTGTGGATCTGAATGCCAATAAAGATTACTTCTCATCCGTCTTTGGTTCGTTTGCCGATGCACCGGGCGGATTCAGTGAGGAATTACAAGAGGTGACCTTATCAACGGGTGTTGAGTATTGGTATAACGATCAGTTTGCTGCCCGACTTGGCTATTTTAACGAATCGAATCAGAAAGGTGGCCGTAAATATGTGACGACAGGTATTGGCCTTCGACTCCAGCAGAAATTTGGCATTGATTTCTCGTATTTAGTGCCGATAAAACAAGGTAGCCCACTGTCCGATACGTTCCGAATCTCATTAGTATTTAACTTTAATAAAGCGAATCGGGTTGGCGATGAAGAAGCCGTAACCGACGATTCTAACTAAAATTAAAGAGCGAAAGAGCGAAAGAGTGAGTAAGTGGAGGCCAAACTGGCAAATTCACTCACTCACTCTTTCGCTCTTTCGCTCTTTTGCAATTTATATGACACTTAACAGAAGCCAATCGCCCGCCTTTCAGGCCATACATGATATACAATTACCCGCCGTTCAGTCTCATCGGTTAGATAATGGCATTCCACTGCATTTAATCACCGTCAACCAGCAGCCGGTAGTCCGATTAGAATGCGTATTTGATGCGGGAACCTGGCACGAGCTGGTTCCAGGGAGTGCGTTCTTTGCGATGAAGATGCTTTCAGAAGGAACAACTTCCCGCTCATCGGCACAGATTAGTGAGTATGTCGATCGTTACGGAGCATTTCTTGAATTGAATAGCGGCCCCGATCGAGCAAGTATCGTTATTCATTGTCTGACGAAGTTTCTGCCGAGCGTGCTGCCTCTTTTGAGCGAAATTCTTAACGAACCCGTGTTTCCGCAGAAAGAATTAGATGACCTGCGGAATATTACCTTACAGAATTTGCGGGTTAATTACGAAAAGAGTGCTTACCTGGCTGGGGTTCTGTTTCGGGAAAAACTCTACGGTGCCGAGCATCCTTATGGGCGTAGTCAGCGGCCCGAAGCGGTTGAGCAGCTCACTCGCGAGAACGTAGTAGCCTTTTACGAACGGGTTATTCGAAATCGCCAGTTTCAGATTATTCTAGCCGGACAAGCGTCTGAAAATGAGGTCTTGTTGATTAACCAAATATTGGGCCAGCAGCCTATTCATACTGATAGCCTACCCGGTTTTTCCGGTATCTTACCCGCCGATAATAACTTGCCTATTTTGGCGGAAAAGCCCGATAGCATTCAATCGTCCATTCGATTAGGGCGTCGGTTGTTTACCCGGTCTCATCCCGATTTTTTCAAAATGCTGGTCGCCAATGAAGTATTGGGCGGCTACTTTGGTTCTCGGTTGATGAAGAATATTCGGGAAGAGAAAGGGTTTACGTATGGCATCTCCTCGAATATGCCTTCCTTCCGGCGAGATGGCTATTTTCTGATTGGTACGGATGTCAATAAAGAAAATACACAAGAGACATTGGATGAAATACGCAAGGAAATCCGTATCCTTCAAACCGAGCTGGTTACTGACAGCGAACTGGAAACGGTAAAGAATTATATGTCTGGTGAATTTGTTGGATCTCTGAATACACCGTTTGACATTGCCGATCGGTATAAAGTGATTTTGCTGGACAGCATGCCTGCCGATTTTCTGACGACCTATATTCAAAAAATTCGCGCAGTAACAGCCGAGGAAGTGATGGAAATGGCGACCAGTTACCTAACTCCGGAAAGCCTGAATGAAGTAGTTGTAGGGGGTAAATAGGATTTGTATGGAGAAGCCAAGTGGTTTTGTAGTCTAAAAAGATTTGCCGTTTAGTAACAATCCCTTAATTTTGGGGTTACACTTCCTTTACAAGGCTAATCAATTTAATTGGCTAGTCTCTTTATCCAGCAACCAGTTCTTAAGTTTTATTGATGAACGTTCTCATTATTTGCGCCACTACGATAGTGGCCTATTTGCTAGGGTCTATTCCCTCCGCCGTATGGTACGGTCAGGCATTCTTTGGCCTTGATATTCGTAACTATGGCAGTGGCAATGCTGGGGCAACCAATACCTTCCGCGTATTGGGCAAACGAGCCGGAACCATAGTGATGTTGCTGGACGTGCTGAAAGGATACACAGCAGCTATTTTATCGACTATACTATGGTATGCCGATGTGATCACCGTCAATGAAATTCTGACCTTCAAAATCGTTTTTGGCTTAGTGGCCGTTATAGGGCATCTATATCCTGTTTTTGCCAATTTTAAAGGTGGAAAAGGCGTGGCAACACTGCTGGGAATGATGTTAGCGACGCATCCAGAAATGGCAGCCGTTTGCATTGGCATTTTTCTATTGGTAGTTATTGCCTCTCAGTACGTATCGCTGGGGTCAATTCTTGCTGCATTGGCCTTTCCCGTTCTGCTGTTATTGCAGATTTTCGGGCAGAAAGAAAATCCGTTATTGATTGTTTTTGGTTTCATCGTCTTTTTGCTTGTGGTGTTTACACACCAGAAAAATATTGGTCGATTATTACGTGGCGAAGAAAGCCGTACGATTCTAATCCGATTCCGAAAAAAGCACTAGGCTAAGAAACCTTATTTCAGGATAAATCAACGCCCCGGCGTTGCGCGAAAAAGGCGTAACTTCGGGGCGAACTTATTGAGATACGATTTACGGTTTACGGTTTGCGATTTCTGGCGTCAGCTCAAATCGTAAACCGTAAACCGTAAATCGTAAGTACATCTATGACTAACTACCTTGACGCCAATAAGCAACGATTTTTAGATGAGTTGCTGGACTTACTACGTATCCCATCGGTTTCGGCCGATTCAGCATTTAAAGGCGACGTGCGCCGGGCTGCCGAATTTGTGAAAGACAAACTAACGGCTGCTGGATTGGATAATGCCGCCTTGTACGAAACACCAGGCCATCCGATTGTTTACGCCGAAAAAATTGTAGACGATACCCTACCAACGGTGTTGGTATACGGTCACTACGATGTTCAGCCTGCCGATCCGTACGAACTCTGGAATACACCTCCTTTTGAGCCGACGATTCGTAACGAACGAATTTATGCGCGAGGTGCCTGCGACGACAAGGGCCAGTTCTACATGCATATCAAAGCCATTGAAGCAATGGTGGCTACGGATGGTTTGCCCTGTAACGTGAAAGTGATGATTGAGGGCGAAGAAGAAGTTGGCTCTGATCACCTTGGCACCTTTGTGAAGGAAAATCGGGAGATGCTGAAAGCCGATGTCATTCTAATTTCGGATACGAGCATTATTTCAAACGAAACGCCTTCGATTGAAATGGGTCTTCGCGGACTTTCGTACGTAGAAGTACAGGTTACAGGTGCAAATCGTGATTTGCATTCGGGCGTGTATGGCGGTGGGGTTGCTAACCCGATCAACGTCTTGTGCGAAATGATTGCGTCGCTTCACGATGAGAACGGTCGCGTGACGATTCCTGGTTTTTATGATAAAGTGATCGATCTAAGTGATACCGAGCGTGCTGAATTAGCGAAAGCTCCCTTTGATTTAGAAGAGTATAAAAAAGACCTGGGCATTAATGATGTGCTCGGTGAAACAGGCTACTCGACCAACGAACGTACTTCGATTCGGCCAACATTAGATGTCAACGGGATTTGGGGTGGATATACAGGCGAAGGAGCCAAAACGGTACTTCCCTCAAAAGCATCGGCTAAGATTAGTATGCGGCTGGTACCAAACCAAACACCCGACGAAATTACGGAGATGTTTACATCCCATTTCAAGTCAATAGCGCCAGCAGGAGTGTCTGTTACGGTTACGCCACATCATGGCGGTATGCCCTACGTAACGCCTATCGATTCGGTTGAATTTGAGGCTGCCAGCAAAGCATTTGAAGAAGCCTGGGGTCAGAAACCCATTCCAACGCGCGGTGGTGGTAGTATTCCTATTACAGCACTGTTTGAACAGGAACTCGGCATTAAGTCGATCCTGATGGGTTTCGGCCTCGATAGCGATGCCCTGCATTCACCGAATGAAAGTTATGGTCTCTTTAACTTCTATAAAGGCATCGAAACCATTCCTTATTTCTATAAATACTACGCAGCTCTTAAGCAATAAGTATTCTTCATAGGATTTTTGCCTGGAGCCCTGCCACAGCTCCAGGCAAAAGCCCTATTTCAAAAAGTCGCGTAAAACTGTTTAGGCGTAAATCCTTCTTTTCTCTATGAAAAAAACGTTACCGGTTCTTTTGTTAAGTTTTTTGGCGGTGACCTGGGCTTCTGCTCAACAAACACCAACTGCTCCACCTGCTCGCGTATTAACTCCCGCTGAGCAGAAGCAGAAAGAAAAGATAGACCGAGAAATTCAACGAGAACGGCAAATTCGGGCAGAATGGTTGCAAAAGCAACGTGAATACGAAGCTAAACAAGCCGAGAAGGAGCGCCAACGACAAGCTAAAAAAGCAGGGAAAGAACTGCCTGCCAAAGAGACCCCAGCCCCTCAGTCGAAGCCAATTGTAGCACCGCCACCTGCGCCAGTACAAACTGCGCAGCCCACGGTTAGCCAGCCCGTACCGACAGGGCCTACAGAAAAAGAAATACGTGCTAAAGAGGAGCAGGCGGCTAGGGAGGCTAAGAAGGCGCAGCAAAAAGCGGATAAACAGGCCGCACGGGATGCGAAAGAAGCCCAGAAAAAAGCTGGTAAAGCGGCTAAAACAGCACCTGTTTCGCCATTTACTGATACTCCAGCTGTAGCACCAGCAGTAGTGGAGCCAGCAAAGGTCGAACGCCCAAAACGAGAGAAAAAGCCTGTTGTCGTGCCGACAGATTCTACGACGAGTAACGTAGAACCAACAGCTATACGGCCCAAACGGGAGTTTCTGCCCAAAGGACATTTATTCGACCCAATTATACTGGACCCGCTGGAGGCCCAAACGTATGGGAGTATTTTACCCGGATACTGGACCGAAGGTCAGAAGTATAAGGGGAGCATAGTTCCATTCGCTTTTGGCTTTGCAAAACCCTTTTATCGCCGGACTACCGAACCTGGTCGGGCTGAAGAGTGGGTGCTGGATTTGGCCTCATTCACCCAATTCGAGGCTTATCACGATGACGTGATGGATAAGGCACGTCGGCAAATTATGAATACCGATTATAAAATCAGTATTATTTACAACATCCGCCGGGGAGAGCATAATTACCGCATTCGGGTCTATCACATATCCTCGCATTTAGGCGACGATTACATCTATCGGAACAAACTGACAGCTCCCTCACCCAATTCGGTTAACTACGAACAGCTAGACTTTACGTATAGCCGTACTGTAAGCGATTGGCGATTGTATGGTGGAGCTGGAATTGTACTGCGAAAAACAGAAGAGCGTAAACTATTTAGTGCACAGCTTGGCGCATTCTATAAAAAGCCATCTACGCATGCTGCCCGATTGGTAGGTGGTGCCGATATTAAATTCTGGCAGCAAACCGATTTCCGGCCTGGTATTCATGGTGGGATAGGTATTGAACTGGGTCGGACGCAAAATAACCTGACTTTTCTGCTGGAAGGATATTCTGGTTTCCGTCCATATAGCCAGTATGAGCAACAACAAACCTCGTGGATAGGCGTTGGCCTGTACCTGAGCCCATTTTGATATAGGATGTAGTATATATGATGTATGAGAGAATTACATATCATATATAACACATCATACATATTACATTATACATCATATATATGTCTTTGTCTGCACTAACGGCTATTTCGCCCGTTGACGGTCGCTATCGGTCTCAGGTTGAGGCTTTAGCTCCTTATTTTTCGGAACTTGGTTTAATTCATTACCGGGTTCGTATTGAGATCGAATATTTTATTGCGCTCTGCGAATGGCCTATACCACAACTCGCCGGAGTTGATGCAGCACAGTTTTCTGTTTTGAGAACCCTATACGAAACGTTTTCGGAAGAGGATGCGCTACGGATCAAGGAAATCGAAAAGACTACGAATCATGACGTCAAGGCGGTTGAGTATTTTATCAAAGAAAAACTGAAAGGATCGCCTGTTGAACCGTATCTGGAGTTCGTTCACTTTGGCTTAACCTCGCAGGATATCAACAACACAGCTATTCCGCTGTTGCTAAGTGAAGTGCTCGACACCGAAATTGTACCGCTTTACCGGCAGATATTCATGCGATTACAGGAGCTGGCCAATCAATGGAAGGATGTACCGATGCTGGCTCGCACACATGGACAGCCCGCGTCGCCAACGCGTTTAGGAAAAGAGCTTTCCGTTTTTGTTGAGCGAATTGAGAAACAATTACAAATTCTGGCGACCATTCCGACGGCGGCTAAATTTGGTGGGGCAACGGGTAACTTCAATGCGCATGCGGTGGCTTATCCAAAGGAAGACTGGAAGAAATTTGGCGATCGGTTTGTTGAAGGTCTTGGCATGGTTCGTAGCCAGTTTACGACCCAGATTGAGCATTACGACATGTTGGCGGCTACGATGGATGCCTTTAAACGGCTGAATACAATCCTGATTGACCTTGATCGTGATGTCTGGACCTATGTGTCTATGAATTACTTCAAGCAGCGTCTAAAAGAAGGTGAGGTAGGGTCGTCGGCCATGCCACACAAAGTTAACCCGATTGATTTTGAGAATTCGGAAGGAAATCTGGGTATCGCTAATGCCATTTTCGAACATTTATCAGCTAAACTCCCTGTTTCCCGGTTGCAGCGCGATCTGACTGATTCAACGGTATTACGGAGCATTGGCGTTCCGTTTGCGCACTCGGTTATTGCGCTCAAATCACTTCTGAAAGGCTTGAATAAACTGGAGTTGAACCAGGACGCCCTCAATGCTGATCTGGAAGACAACTGGGCTGTTGTAGCCGAAGGAATTCAAACGATTCTCCGTCGCGAAGGCTACCCACAGCCATACGAAGCCCTAAAAGCCCTTACGCGAACCAATCAGAAAATTACAGCGGATACCATTCGCGAATTTATTGAGGGTTTAGACGTATCGGAAGCAGTTAAGGGCGAGCTACGCGCTATTACACCATTTACCTATACAGGAATATAATTGATGTAGAGTAAAGTTAGATCTATATAACGAGCCGTGCTGCTAACAAGCGGCACGGCTCTTTGCCTTATAAACAAACTATAATCGATTCATTCTGAAATCTGTACTGGTCTGCTATGACCAGAAATCGGGCAATTATCCCCATCTATAAGTCTATAGGGGCCAGCTACCAATACCTAATATTAACGATCAAACAAAGAGCTTGCTCAGTGCCACACCCACGATTACTCAATGAACGAGTAACGAATAATGTTTAAATTGACCTGTTATAAGTGGGGTAAACAAGATCAATTTGTAAGTAAAAAAATCATAGATTAATCAGCAGAATACATGACTAAAAAACGCATATTTTTTACTGGTGGATCGGGGAAAGCTGGAAAGCATGTCATTCCCTACTTGATCGACCAAGGCCATACCGTGTTGAATGTAGACCTGATGCCCTTGGATCATCCAGGAGTAAATAATATCGTCGCTGATATTACGGATTCTGGACAAATGTTTAATGCCCTAAGTTCTTATGCCAGCTTAGATGAATTGGAGTCAGGTACGGGCGTACCCAAATTTGATGCCGTCGTCCATTTTGCAGCCGTGCCCCGAATTTTACTTAAATCAGATAATGAAACGTTTCGGGTTAACACCATTGGCACCTATAATGTGATTGAAGCGGCTGTCAAACTGGGTATTCGAAAGATTATTATTGCCTCTTCAGAGACTACCTATGGGATCTGTTTTTCCGATGGTCAAACCAACCCAAAATCGTTGCCGTTGGAAGAGGATTATGACGTTGATCCCATGGATAGCTACGGCTTATCGAAGGTAGTCAATGAACAAACGGCCCGTAGCTTCCAGCGCCGGTCGGGCTTTGATGTGTACGCCCTTCGGATCGGTAATGTGATTGAACCGCACGAATACTCCGAGCTGTTTCCCTTTTATTTGGCTCACCCTGAAGTGCGACGTCGGAATGCCTTTTGCTACATCGATGCGCGAGACTTGGGCCAGATTGTGGATTTATGTTTGCAAAAAGAGGGTCTTGGATATCAGATTTTCAATGCAGGTAATGATCACAATGGAGCTATTCTTCCTAGCCTAGAACTGGCTAAAAAGTTCTTCCCTGGTGTGCCCCTTACGCGCGAATTGGGGAAGTATGAAGCTTTGTTTTCAAACCGAAAAATTCGGGAAGTGCTGGGCTTTAAGGAACAACATAACTGGCAGAAGTATGTGCCCTGGGAGTAATAAAGCAACCAACATCTCAGCTAAGATTGACCAAAGGAAAGGGGCGAGCTAACAGATTCGGTCTAGGTTCCAGTTGGTTACTCAATACACCGCTCGGGCAGCGAGCTATTCCGATCCGAGCGTTTGCCTTGCCGTTCACACTGCTCCCGCATGATCGTGTAGGGCTATTCTTACATAGTCGACGTACGACGGGTATCCATGAATTAGCCATTACAGTGTCGAACACCAGTTTGTCATTAAGTATGACCAGGAAGAACTCACCCGACTGTTTGCGCTATCGAGTGCGTTCTTTTTTATGTTTACGGTATTGACCACAGAACGTAAAGCAAAGGATACCTGATGCGGTTGTCATTTTGAACACAACTAAACTCAATATGGCCACATCTTCCTGAAACGTTCCGACCAATTTTGCTCTATAAACGAATAAGCAAATGAGCAAGACAATTTTCATTACCGGAGCCTCGTCGGGTCTAGGGAAGGCCACCGCTACCTTATTTCAACAAAAAGGCTGGAACGTCATAGCAACCATGCGTAAGCCTGAGCAGGCAGGTGAACTGAGTCAACTGGACAACGTAACGATTTTACCGCTGGACGTCACTGACACTGAGCAGATTAAGCAAGCCGTCAGTAAGGCCATTGCGACTGGCAATATAGATGTCGTTTTTAACAATGCCGGGTATGGCCTGTCAGGCCCGTTGGAGGCCACTTCGGACGAACAGTTGATCCGTCAGATCAATACCAATCTGTTAGGCGTCATCCGGGTTACGCAGGCATTTATTCCCTATTTCAGGGAGAAGGGCAGCGGGCTTTTTATTACGACAACCTCAGTGGGCGGGTTGGTTGGCTTTCCGTTTTCATCGTTATACCATGCCACCAAATGGGGGTTGGAAGGATGGAGTGAAAGTATGGCTTATGAACTGAAAAGCATCAATGTCGGGATCAAAGTGATTGAACCAGGAGCTATTCAGACTGATTTTATTGGCCGGTCTTACGATAAAGCCTATCATCCTGCCTACGGTGAACTGTTTAACCGCTTTTTCTCGAATGTCGATCAGGTTACCTTTTCCCCGGCCGAAACAATAGCCGAAGTTGTTTATGAAGCCGCCACCGATGGGAAAGATCAATTGCGTTATTTGGCTGGAGAAGATGCTAGGGGCCTTTACAGCCAGCGACTGCAACTCGGCGATGAAGGGTTCAGGCGCTTTATGGAATCCGCTTTTTTAGGGAATCAACCTGATTAATATGGCTACATGAAACATACATCGAATACCCCCCTTAAAATCAGTTCACCAGTCGAATTGCACCAATTAATGGATTTACCAGGGCCTTTACATCCCCTGGTAAGTCTGTTCGATAATACGCAGACTATCGCGAATAAAGCTACTCTGCCTCAGTCGTTCATGTTTGATTTCTACACCATTTCGTACAAGAAAAGGCTGAAAGGGAGAACAGGCTACGGTCAGCATTACTATGACTTCGACGATGGGACAATGGTATTCACCGCGCCCGGACAATTAATCTCGACCGATGGCGATCACGACTATTTTGGCATCTCCCTGCTTTTTCATCCTGATTATATCCGGAATTATCCCCTGGGCAGGCGCATAAAACAATTTGGCTTCTTTTCGTATGAAAGTAACGAGGCTTTGCATCTTTCAGACAAGGAAAAGAATACCCTATTGACGGTTTTTAAAAATATTAACGATGAACTACAGCACAGTCTTGATGATTTTAGCCAAGATATTGTTGTTTCACTGATTGAGACCCTACTCAATTATAGTAATCGTTTTTATGGAAGGCAGTTCATTACGCGCAAAACGGTCAATCACGATCTGTTGTACCGAATAGAAAAACTGCTGGATGAATATTTCGGTAGCGAACAAGGCTTAACAACCGGCCTGCCAACTGTCGACTATTTGGCTTTTCATATTAATGTATCTCCTCGTTACCTGAGCGATATGCTCCGCGCCCTTATCGGGCAAAATGCACAGCAGTACATTCATGAAAAAATGATTGAAAAAGCAAAGGAATACCTGGCTGGAACAAATATGACAGTGGGCGAAATCGCCTATCGGTTAGGATTTGATTACCCACAGTCGTTTAGTAAGCTGTTTAGACGAAAGACAAATTTAACGCCCATTGCATTTAAGCATCAGTTGCATAAGAATTGACTTTTTTCGGAATAGCCTATCATAGAATTGTCAGGATAGTGGCCCTATCGCTAAAAGCCTTAATCAACACATCGAATGCCACCGGGTTGGTTGTACTGCGTATCGTTAGATCACCTTCTGGGTAAACCTATTATTTGTGGCTGTTGCAAAAGCAGATCAGTGCATAATAAAACTGGTCAGGCATTTATAAAACTGATCCATGAGCCTAATTGGCTAAAAATAAGGATTGAAACAACTATTTAACGTGAATAATGGGTTGAAATAATGCATAAATAACTGATAGTCAGAGTGATAAAATATGGTTTTGTCATCCCGACGCAGGAGGGATCTTCGGTAAATAATCAGTTGCCGAAGATCCCTCCTGCGTCGGGATGACAAAAAACAATATTATAAATAACTGACAATCAATCAACAATTTTAGATTCCATCCATTATTCACGTTATAATACATATGGACGGGTAATATTTGGACTTTATTTCAAGAGAATAAGTAAACAAACTTGTATGAATTTATCAGTAATAGTCAGATCTTAATGCCAATTGATTGCCTTCTGGCCGGAAATAGCATTCTGATCCAGCCAAAAGCAGATATCAAAAAACTAGAGCTATCTAATTGAGACGGCTAAAGGCTTCCGTTTGCTCATGTAAAATCCGTTGCTCGATGCATCTCAGAATGTACTTTGTAGGCACACCAATATAACCCAGATGAGCCGAGTCAATGCGTAGCCGAGTGATTGGACAACTGGCCCTATTTGTCTTATTCCGGCTAACGGCATATATTGAAAACTCCTTCTTATAGATATTCTTCGCTATTCGTTTTGGTGTTAATAACAGGAAGTCCTTCAAGTAGAGCACGGCGCTCTACGCCATCCAGAAAGGACATTTGACCATTCTGGTTTCGGCTTTCCCGAAAACGAGAATATACATATCCCTCCTCAACGGATATAGCGGGTAATCCATTTAATTTATCCTTTTTGACAAAGTACGCATTATTACCAGCCTGATTACAACCCACAAAAGCATAACCCTTTTCAATCGCTAAGTCACACAAAGCGGGGAGCGAAGCGCCGAAATACAAATAGGAGTAATGAGTTTGCTCGCGCACAAAATCAGGGTTGTACGGTATACTAATCGAGCGCTCGGAGCCGAACAGACTATTATATTCAATAACCACAATATCGGCTTCAACTACAGTGATGGCTTTCCACACCCAATAATCATTGCCGTCGATATCAATACTGAGTAATCCGATCTGACCGGTAATTCCACTACTGACTAACAGTTGGTTGATGTTTTCTGCGGTAATAAAACTCGCCACGGCTTTTAAGCTATAACGCCAGTAAAACGAACGGGTCTTTATGTAATCAATAAAGCTCGACGAACCATCTATTACCAAACCCTTCCAATTGTTATTCATCAATAAGAAGCGGGTATTTGCTTCTTCATAATTTTCCACGCCAAATTCTACAAACGTATCCACGCGGGGGTTGACGTAACTAATTAAGTACTGGATAATTCCGTCGTCTCCAAACTGAGAAAATAGTTTAAATTCCGCATCCTTCATGGAAGTAGCCTGCTTAGCTAGTTTAGCCAGCGTTGCCCCCATCACCAGTTTAGTAGCCGCATTATCTTCTTTAGCTTGTCTAAGTTGATCCTGTGTATCCCGCAACTGGTCTTGTATTTCCCGCAGTTGTGTTTGTATCGGTTCGATGAAAAATCGCCTTAATTTTCTCCTCATACGGCATGAATATTAGGTCTGTGATGGGATTGATCTTTTTGTATCAGGTAGTAATTGGCCAGGGATGGAGTAACCTGTTTAATGAGCAGCAAATTTACCAGAATGTCTCTGGTGCTAAACACGAATCCATAAATGCAGGTTAATAGCATTGTAATAAAGCCTGTGAGGCTCAAAATGCCTGATTCCGGTGATAATACTGCTATCAGCCGGCAGGCATCAAAAAATCAATACTCTTTACATGAGAAAAATAGCCTTTGTTGTCCAACGGTATGGCGTAGAAGTAAATGGCGGGGCAGAATACTATTGCCGCGTTCTTGCCGAACGACTAACCAGTACGTATGAAGTAGATGTACTAACGAGTTGTGCACTAGAATATGTTACCTGGGCTAACTGGTATCCGGCAGCCACCACCCAGATAAATGGAGTGAACGTACATCGATTTCCAACGCATTACGAACGGCAAGCGAAGGACCACTTGATGTATGAGACTGAACGTAAAATCAAGAAATGGTCGCGACCAGAGGAATGGCATGGAATGGGTTGGCTTCGCATGTGGGGACGTGCGCTAGTCGGCAAAACCGTCGGGCGCTACATGATGCGATGGGCACAGTATCAAGGGCCTTATACACCTGATCTGATCACGTTTTTAAAGCGTAATCATCGGCAATATGATGCGCTTATTTTCATTACCTATCTTTATTACCCCACCATTGCGGGGATGAACGTAGCCCCCCAAAAGTCGATTTTCATTCCAACAGCGCACGACGAAATCCCTATTTATTTGCCTGGTTTCCGGACTTTATTTCACAAGCCACGAGCCATTCTATTTCTCACATCAGCCGAGAAACGGTTTGTAAATCAATTATTTAAGAACGAAGCCATTTACAACGATGTCATTGGGGTTGGGATTGAAAAAATTGACGTAAACCCTACCAATTTACCAACTACAGCATTAACGGTGGAAGCACCTTACCTGATTTACATTGGCCGAATTGATAAAGCCAAAGGCTGTGCGGAGTTGTTCGATTATTTTATCCAATATAAAGAAAACCACCCTTCCGACTTAAAGCTGGTGCTGGTTGGCCAAGCGTTCATGCCCATTCCTGATCACCCCGATTTGCTACTGGCCGGATTTGTGGACGAAGAGGTAAAAATAGCTTTATTGAAAAAGGCTAAAGCCTTGGTTATTCCTTCGCAGCACGAGAGTTTATCGATGGTTACGCTGGAAAGTTTCGCGTATGGCATTCCTGTACTTGCCAATAAAAAATGTGAAGTTCTTGAAGATCACATTAACCTTAGTCAGGCAGGCCTGTTGTTTGTGGATTATACCAGCTTTGCGGATGCTGTTCAGCAATTTTTGTCTCAGGGTTCCAGTGAAATGTCAGGAAAAGGCCAGGCCTATATCGAGCAAAATTACACCTGGGATAAGGTGCTGGCAAAATTCGCCAAAGCGGTTGATTATGTGGCTGGCAACGGACGCTTATTGCACTAACTCCTGCATCATGTTCAGGCGTTTATACACGCTGTCTTCGCTATTGATCAGTTCATAGTGATTGCCTCGTTCTACGATCTTTCCGCCCTCCATAATCAGGATTTCATCAGCTTCTTTTATGGTGCTCAGGCGGTGCGCAATAACCAGCGTTGTACGACCTTCCATCAGGTTGTTCAACGCTTCCTGCACTGATTTTTCGGATTCGATATCCAGTGCAGACGTGGCTTCGTCCAGAATTAAAATAGAAGGTTTCTTAAATACAGCCCTGGCAATACTCAGGCGCTGGCGCTGGCCACCACTCAGGCGGATACCTCTATCGCCGATGACCGTATTATAGCCATCTTCGGTTTCCATGATGAAGTTGTGCGCATTGGCCACTTTAGCCGCTTCGATCACTTCGTCCATACTGGCATCCGGCTTTCCGAGGGCTATATTATTGAAGATCGTATCATGAAATAAGATAATCTCCTGGGTTACAAAACTCATCTGTCTCCGCAGCGATTCCATCGAATAGTCTTTGACGTCGATACCGTCTATTTGAACGCTTCCCTGGGTAGCTTCATAAAAGCGGGGGATCAAATCTGCAATGGTCGACTTCCCAACCCCCGAAGGTCCCACGAGCGCGATTTTCTTTCCTTTGGCAATTCGGAAATTAATGTTCTTCAGAACGGGTTTGTCGCCATACTGGAAACTAACATTGTCAAAAACAATGTCACGCCGGAACCGTTCCAGCACACTGGCATCTGGCTTATCTTCTATTTCTATGGGCTTGTCCAATAGCTCCAGAATACGCTCACCCGCAGCCTGACCCTGCTGAATATTGGTAAAGGCTACCACAATTGCTTTTGCAGGTCGAATCACCTGTGAGAAAATAGCAATGAACGCAATGAATGAGCCGGCCTGTAAATTATTCTCATTGTTTAACACCAAACTACCACCATACACCAGAATACAAGCCACGATAAACACGCCCGATGCCTCTGAAAAAGCCGGAGCCAGCTCGCGCCGTTTAAAACTCTCCAAACTTGCCTGTCGGTAAAAATCGTTTTCCCGACTGAATCGCTTAAGCACAAAATCCGTGGCGTTGAACGACCGAAGAATGCGCATACCAAGTAAGGTTTCGTCCATAATGGTCAGCATGCGTCCCATGGAAGACTGCACATCCTGCGCTTCTTTTTTGAGCTTCTTGGTCACAGCCGCAATGCCGATTGCCGAGATTGGGATGATAACTAGTGTAAAGAGTGTTAGCTTAACGGATATAGCAAACAGCGCAATAAAGTAACCAATAAATACATAGGGTTCTTTAAAGACAACCTCGATTGAACTACCTGCCACGCTTTCAATAGCATACACATCCCCATTGAGTCGGGAAAGCAAATCGCCTTTGTGCTCTTTGGTAAAATAACCTAAATGCAGGTGATTAATTTTGGAGAACAGAGCCTCCCGAAGCCGTTTTACCAGCAGAGTTCTGGCATTAAGCAGGCATTGCTGAGCCAGAAACCGGAACAGATTGGTCAATATAACCGACACCACAATCGTACCCGCTAGAAAATAAAGCGCATAGATCGGTTTGGTGGTTTTAAAATGATAAATCTGATGATAAAACACATCCTTAAAATACGCTGGTGTCAGTTGGAAATCCGGCACCGATGCATACTTGGCGGCATCAGCCGTATTAATTGGGTCAAACAGAAAATTAAGCAGAGGAATGATCAACGCAAACTGAAATACGTTGAAGAAAACGCCTATGAGCGTGAATATAAAAAAAGGAATAATAAACTTTCCGTAAGGCTTGGCATAAGCCATTAGCCGTTTATAAATCTTCATTCGTTATTAATACCAGATACAGATAATTATGCGATAGCAGCTCTTGTTTCCTTGGACAGGTTGTCCAAGGAAACAAGAGTAACTCAGATCAGGCCATTGACCGATAGACGTCAATGTATTTTCTGGCCGAATCTTCCCAGTTGAATGTAGCACTATAAGCTTTCAGAGCTGCCTCCATCTGGCTACCGGCTCGTTGGTATCGCTGCATTCCATCGGCGAAATCATCATGTATGTTATCAAAATCGTGGAGGTAAAATGCAAAATCTTTCCCTATTTCGGGCAGGGCTGTATGCCTCGATAGAAACACAGGTTTTCCAACGGACATGGCTTCGGTAACGGGAAGGCCAAACCCTTCGGCCAGAGACGGCATGACAACAGCCTGACAATTATGATAGTACCAGGATTTCTCTTCTTCTGAAATTTCATTGACCAAATGCATCCGGTCTTCCACGTTCAATTCAGAGGCATGCTGATGTAGAAAATGAGCATACTCTTTATCTTCGTGGCGACCTGCCAGAATCAACTCCAATGCCGGATTTCGTTGTAATAAAGGCAGAATTCGGTGCTGGTTTTTTTTGCGGGCAATCACGCCCACGTTGAATAAAAAGGGAATTCTTGGGCGGTATGATTTCGCCTTCAGCACAGGTTGATGCAATTGATTTGTACCATTATAAATAACATGGACAGGTTTCCCGGCCGTATTACAATGCGTTAGTACATCGTTCTTGGTAAATTCAGAAATACATACGATGGCATCACTACGGTCTATATTCTGCTGCACATGCTTCAAACAACTCTCTTTCTTGTGCTCAGCTTTGTCTTCATGCAAAAAATTAAGGTCGTGAATTGTTAGTAGCACCTTAATTTTCTTATTTCTGCGGGGTAGGTATTGAGAACTTTGATAGGTACTATGCCAGATATGGTATTGACCAACGGATGGCATCAGGAATTTCTGAAGTGAATGCTGCTTGATGCAGGTTGTCGAAGAATCGAAGGCTTCCCGAACATGGTTTGGGATAAATACGGACAATTGTTCTGGGCAGGTATGCTGCTGAATAGTTCGTCCTAGATTGAGACAATAATAGTAAAGTCCTGTGTTGACATACTTCATTCTCTCGCAATCAAAAATGATACGCATCATACTAAAGTTCTCCTAACGTTGTTTAAGTAATTGAAAAAATCAAAAACTGCACCTCTATAAAAGCAGTTACTATTCATTACTAAAAGGACCCACAAACGATAACTTCCGTTTAAAGTCCAGCTATAATAAAAAACTGCTCCACATGTAGTAGGTCGTGCAACGAAGGGTTTAGTATGAGCAATACGGAGTGATAGGCCTTAATGTTGCAGAAAACCCAAAAAAACGATTAGCCGGCCCATTTACCGACCTCTTTCAGGCTTATGTCCCGTATTATTCTTGATTGCGACTTAATGAAGTTTCCCCATTCTGGCCTTTACCAGTATTGCCAGAATCTTGGCGAGCATATCAACCAGTTGCTGGTTGAAACCAATCAGCCTTTCATGAAAATGTATCTTCCGCGTCGAAAAAAACTGGTCCTTCCCCCCGAACCGTACCATTTGGTCGAGCATAGATGGCATAAACTCATCCAGCCCTTTCTGTTCGATTGCCGGGTGTGGCATGCTCCATTTCAATCAGGAAGGATTTTGCCGAACAAAAAGAGGTTTCCTCATCTTAATGTAGTACTGACCATTCACGACTTAAACGTATTACACGAAGGGAAGCCCGACTACATTCAGCAGAAGAGTCTGGCGCATACACAGGCCTTAATTGATCAGAGTGATGCTATTGTTTGCATTTCTGAATTTACAAAGAATGACGTCCTTACCCACTGCTCCACAGGCGACAAGCCTATCTACGTTATTCACAATGGCGTCAGTAAATTATCAGAGACAACAGGAGACGTTGCTGCTTATAAACCAACCCGCGAGTTTCTGCTGGGAATTGGCTATGTAAATCAAAAGAAGAATTTTCATGTTCTGCTGCCCTTATTGCAATCGAATCCTGATTTAGAACTGATTGTTATTGGTCACCATGATAGTCCAGACTATGTAACTCAGATGCGAAGCCAGGCACAGCAGTTAGGGGTAGAGAAGCGCCTGCACTTGCCAGGCACGGTTTCGGAGGAAGACAAAATCTGGTATTTGCGTAATTGTAAAGCTCTGCTCCACCCTTCTCTTGCTGAAGGTTTTGGTTTACCCGTTATCGAAGCTATGCAATTTGGTAAACCAGTTTTCCTTTCTACGCTCACCTCGCTACCAGAAATAGGCGGTGATGCTGCTTTTTACTTTTCTACTTTCGAAGCCAGCCTTATTCAGGAAGTGTACTGGGAAGGCATGAAAGCCTTCGAGTCGTTGGAGCGTAAAGAAGCTATTTTGAAAAATGCAGCCCGTTTTAATTGGGAAAGCAGCGCCAAGCAATATGTAGCAGTGTATGAGAGTACCATATGTAACTGATTGTGCAAACATAGGCTAAAAAAGTAAAGTACCCTTGTAAAAGGGAAATTCTCCGAAAAGGCTGTTTTTAATAGCTGCCCAGTGGTACGCCTATTGGGCTCAAACCGTAGATTTCTAGGTATAGTAAATCGGTAGCCTATAGTCCGGAAGATCTTCGACTCAACCAAAAACCCAGACTTATTCCTATCGGACGATGATACGATTTGGCCAGGGCGCTACCCAAATCCGCTAGTCCATAGCCATAGGTAACCCCCACTATGTCTGAGGCATATACCCTAACTATCCAACAAAAAGGCCATCTCATAAGTCAGTTATGAGATGGCCTTTTTGATTGTTATATTGAATTCTTTCTGACTATGTTATTGTCCTGTTTTAGTTAACAATATGGCTACCGAATCTGGTTTTGCTAAGAATGCCGAGTGGCTGGTGTTTAATTGATAAACTGTTTTTACGTTTCCAGATACGATCATTCTGGCTTGCAGACCAGGCGAAACCACCCGATCCTGCAAGGTTTTAATATAAACCTTCTCAACAGAGCCAAAATTAGCCGCCGTTAATGTCACCGGATTGGTAAATGGAATGGCTGGTTCAGGGCGATAATTTTGTAAAACAAGATTTTGTACCTGAGCAGAACCGTCCTGGATAAAGACGTTCACTAGCTGGTCACGCAACACATCCAGGGTTCCGTTCGCATTTTGGGTCAGTATAGGGACATGATTAACGGAATCACCAAGTGCTGAGCCGGCATCGGTGCCAGCAAGAGACAGTAAGGATTGTCCGGAAGATGGGAGATAAGCTGCGAGATAGACAAGTTTTTCAATTTTTGACGGATTCTGCTCGGCAACAGAAGAAATGATCATACCGCCTAAACTATGGCCTACCAGGATAACTTTGCCGTTTATTCCTGACATAGCATTAAGAACTTTGTCTCTGTAACTGGTCAACGTTAAGGTGGAGGGAACAGTTTGATCGCTGCCGTGGCCAGGCAGTTCTACAACGGTCACATTGTTGCCTTCATTAATCAAGCTGGCTTTTACGGCATCCCATACATAAGGAGCCTGCCATGCGCCGTGTACCAACACATAATTTTTAGCAACGGGTTTCACGTCATCATTCTTTTGGGAACATGAGGTGAACAGGATAGTAGCCATAGCTACAGAAAGGAAGAGTACGATCAGTTTGTGCATGATTTGTGGTGCCTAATTGTTTAGGACACCACAAACCTCGGGCTAGGCCGCGGCAATAAGTTTAACCCAGGTTAAAATCGAAAATAATCCCAAGCAATCCCTTAAAGCAACCCCTACAGGGATTTATCCGTAATGAGGAGGCACTATGATATAGGCACAAGTCGACACTTGATATCACTAAAATTTATATTTTTAGAGCATGGTGGAGAACAAAATAGAAACAGAGATAGACTTATTACGAACGATTTTAGGCTCTGCCGGTATGAAACCGGAAGTATTTGACTTGTCATTACCGTACTGGCAATCAAAACAGTATAAAAAAGGTGAGTTTTATAATGAATATAGAAATGTTTGCAAGCACCTTGGATTTGTAATCAACGGGGTATTCAGGATATACCGGGTAAACAGCGAGACGGGTGAAGAAAAGAATATGCTATTCTTTACTAATCACCAGTTTGTAGCTTCCTATAAAAGTTTTTTAGCCCAAACGGCCTGCGATTATTACACGGAGGCTATGGTTGATTCGCATATATTATACATACATATTGATCATCTGAATGAACTGTATAGACAATCACACCAGTGGGAACGGTTTGGAAGGATTGTTGCCGAAACAGCTTTTCATGAAGTGATGACCAATACCGAAGGTTTTTTATTTAAAACGCCGGAAGATCGTTACCGGGAAATGATGGAGAAACATCCAACTATTTTTAATTCGGTACCCCTTTATCATATTGCCTCTTACCTGGGCATCCAGGGGCCATCCTTGAGCCGGATTCGTAAACGAATGGTTGGAAAGTAAAACCCGGTATCTTCTGGTTATGGCTACTGAAACCCGCTAAACAAATTTGTTTGGCGGGTTTTTCGATTTTAACCTGGGTTAAACTTATTGCCCTAGCTGAGCCCGAGGTTTGTGGTGTCCTAAACAATTAGGCACCACAAATCATGAAAACAGCAATAATCGCAATGGCAATGAGTGTACTAGGTTTTTCGGCTCAGGCCCAAAACACAATCAGCAAAAATTCGAAAACGGTCGTACTTGTTCACGGCGCTTGGTCAGATGCATCGGCATGGAATGCCGTAACCCCTTTGTTAACGGCCCAGGGCGACGAGGTGATTACGGTTAACCTGGGTTAACCTGGCAGGCCACGGAAAAGATACCACTTCATTTGCCGGTATTACCTTGCAAACTTATGTTGACCAGGTAAAAGCGGCTATCGGCACCCGCACCAATGTGGTTTTGGTGGGCCATAGTTTTGCCGGATTGGTCATCAGCCAGGTTGCCGAAGAGATTCCTTCACAAATCAAAAAGCTAATCTATCTGGCAGCAGCACTTCCGCATGATGGGGACAGCCTTCTAGGCCTTGCAAAAGGGGACCCAGCATCGCATATCGGTAAGTTTCTTACAGTCGATAAGGAACATGGTGCCGCAATCATTGCGAAAGAAGGGGTAGCGGATATTTTCGCGGCCGATGCCCCTCAGCAGGTTCAGGAATACCTGGCAGCCACTATTAAAGCAGAACCCTTGGTACCTCTTGCTACCCCGGTACATCTGACCGAAAAGAACTTTGGCAGCGTCAGGAAGGTGTATATCCACACAGAAAATGACCATGCGATCAGTTATCCAGCCCAACAATACATGGTAAAAAATAGCAAAGTTGATAAAGTGTATACGCTGCAAAGCAGTCATACACCATTCGTTTCTATGCCGGATAAATTGGCCACCATACTGATTACCGAAAGCAAGTAATCCCGATTAACAGCAAAAAATAAATTCTTCATATCGGGCTTCTTCCGACGGAAAGGAGAAGCCCGGTCATAAAACACAATAAAATGTCACTTTCTCTAACCAAGAGCACCAATATACTTACTCACGAAACAGTACCAACTACCTTTATCGATGTAAAAGGTACAAAATTCGCTTATCGTTCATTTGGGAAGCAAGAAGGCATACCCATTGTATTCTTGCAACACTTTACTGGTACTTTAGATAATTGGGATCCGGCCCTAACCAATGAATTGGCCAAAACACACCCGATCATATTATTTGATAACAAGGGTGTCGGTAGCAGCGAAGGCGAAACGCCCGCTACAGTAACCGAAATGGCCAATGATGCCTATGAGTTCATCAAGGCATTAGGGTTGGAAAAAGTATATCTGCTTGGCTTTTCATTAGGCGGTTTTATTGCACAAAACCTGGCAGAAGGATATCCTGAATTGGTATGTAAAGTAATTCTGGCAGGTACCGGCCCGAAAGGCAGTGAAGGAATAACCGAAATTGTGAATGTAGTAACCGCAGGTATGTCGGATGGCCCTGCCAAAGTTCTGCGAAATATATTTTTTACAAAAACAAATAATGGTGTAGAAGCTGGCGAACAGTTCTTAGAACGTCTGCAATTTAGAAAAGAGAACCGCGATACGCCTACGACCGGAGCAACGGTCAATGCACAGGCAACAGCCATTATTACCTATGGGCATGAAAAAGATCCGGAATACCAGCAACTGCGCCATATTAAACAGCCTGTTTTGATCGTAAACGGCACCAATGATTTGATTGTGCCTTCTATCAATTCATTCACGCTAGCACAGTACCTGATCAATTCAAAACTCATTCTATGGAGTGATTCAGGCCATGGTGCACTTTTTCAACATAGCCAGGACTTTGTTAAAGAAGTTAATTCTTTTTTAGCCATATCATAAAGCATGCGTTAAATCAACATCAGGGCTAAGCCTATTTAATAGGCTTAGCCCTGATGTGTTTCAAATTGACATTGTTCAATTAGTTCTGATAATCCTATTCCATCAGCAGTTTATATCCTTATAGCGTACTTTTTGATTTTAATAAATGATTATCAGATGGATAGACTTAAAATACGCACTAGAGATACGGTTGGTAACCACCAGACAATCAGCCACACATCACGTAAGGCAGGCCAATCTTGCAGACAAAACGTCAACTGGTCGATAAACACTTCGAAATGCCATCCCATCTGGTTGAGCTGGTAGTTAACGGCTTGTGTTTGTTGTTCAACATTTTGGTCTCCTGAGTTAAACTGAGCATTTATGTATCGGTCCGATTAAAACCCGGGAAAGTCTACTATAAAAACGCGCTTCTTATCATTTGTAACCATGCTTTACATAATATTACAAAAGGCTCCAAGCTGAGACGAAAGAGGTAAGTGCGATTACTCAATTTTAGGGAGTTTGTTGGAACAGTGTTTAGCTCATGGTTTCTAACTCTGGCTAGTATACAGCAGATTATACAAAAGTTTCATGTGTAAGTACTCCTGTAGTTATATACCAAAACTTCATTTTATAATTTTCACCAAGCATACTAATTGGGGGCTTTTCGTTGACAGCGAGAGCCTTCACGACTACAGCCGAATAAGCACTAGCTCTCGTCTGCTTGTCCTTAACAAAGACACCATTTGATTTGTTACCTTATACTGGACAATACGTTATGAGTGTTTTCTATACTGTTCGGTAAAAGGAGGCAAGTTCATTTACGCGGTTAACGAAAAAGCGCACACGTTAACATTTTATAGCAACATCTCCAAGCACTTCTTTTAGCATGGCTCTACGAACAAGCTCTAACGACCAGGACGATAAAGTAGCATCCGGATATGTCCGCGTACGGGGGGCACGTGAGCACAACCTCAAAAATATCGACGTCTCAATTCCACGAAATCAGCTGGTGGTTTTCAGTGGTGTCTCCGGCTCGGGCAAGTCTTCCCTTGCCTTCGGCACCCTCTATGCCGAAGCACAGCGACGGTATCTTGAATCAGTTTCTCCTTATGCCAGGCGGCTGATCGATCAGGTCGGCGTGCCGGATGTCGATGCGATTGATGGCCTACCACCCGCCGTCGCCCTACAGCAACAACGCGGCACGCCCAATGCCCGCTCGACGGTAGGCAGCCTAACCACACTCTCGAGTCTGGTACGTATGCTTTACTCGCGCGTCGGTACCTACCCTGCCCACCAAACGATGCTTTATGCCGAGGATTTTTCCTTCAATACCCCACAAGGGGCTTGCCCCCGTTGCCAGGGCATGGGCCGCGTGCATACCATGACGGAGGAGTCGATGGTTCCAGATCCTTCGCTGACCATCCGTCAGCGGGCCATTGCCGCCTGGCCCACAGCCTGGGGTGGTCAGAACCTGCGCGACATTTTAGTCTCGCTGGGCTATGATGTTGACATTCCCTGGAAAGACCTGCCCAAAAAGGATCGGCAGTGGATTCTGTTTACCGACGAGCAGCCGACGGTTCCCGTCTATGCAGGCCTCACTCCGGCCGAAACGCGTCAGGCTCAGCGACGAAAGCTGGAACCGAGCTATCAGGGCACCTTCAGCAGCGCCAAGCGAAACCTGGAATATACGCTGGCCAATACGGAAAGTGCAGCGATGCGAAAACGCGTGTTGCAGTTTATGATCAGCACCGTATGCCCGGTATGCAAGGGCAAGCGCTTAAAGCCCGAGGCACTTTCGGTTACGTTCGCTGGCTACGACATCGCCGATCTTTCGCACCTCTCCCTGGTGCAACTGGCAGAAGTTATCAGGCCGGCCGCGAATGGCGAGTTTGCCGCCGACACGAATCCATCAACGTCGCTCGTGACTCGTGAAGCGGCAAAAGCCGCACTGGATATGCGCGTGAGTGCAGGTGGCTCAGCACACAAGGGCGCCCCGGATGTGCGTCGCACGGATGATCTCTCGCTGGAAAAGCGCATCGCTGCCGAGCGCCTGTGCGGTGATCTGCTGGATCGCCTGACCACGCTCATTGAGCTTGGCCTTGGCTACCTGTCGCTGGACCGCAGCACGCCCACCTGCTCATCCGGTGAGTTGCAGCGGCTGCGTCTGGCCACCCAGCTCTCCTCCCAACTCTTCGGTGTTATCTATGTGTTGGATGAGCCGACGGCAGGACTGCACCCAGCCGATGGCCACGCGCTGTTTGACGCGCTGGATAGGCTCAAAGCGTCGGGTAACTCGCTGTTCGTGGTCGAGCACGATGTTGAGATGATGCGCCGTGCCGACTGGCTCATTGATGTCGGCCCTGAGGCAGGCAGCGCGGGCGGACGCATTCTCTACAGTGGTGAACCACAAGGCCTTCGGGAGGTCAGCGAGTCCCGCACCAGGCCATACCTTTTTGAGGAAACAACCCGGCTCGTGTCCCCCAATCGTCCCCCTCAAGGCTGGCTGCGCCTGGAAGGAGTCCGACGAAACAACCTCAAGGGCGTTGACGTTTCTTTCCCGCTGGGTTGTTTTACCGCCGTGACTGGTGTGTCGGGGTCCGGTAAATCCAGCCTGGTGAGCCAGTCTCTGCTTGATCTGGTGGGAGAACACTTGGGCATGAGACGGGAGGAGACCGAGGAAGAAGCTCTGGAGGAGGGCCCTGCCGAAAAAACCATTGGTCAATTGCAGGGGGATATCAATGCCATCCAGCGACTGATTGAGGTCGATCAAAAACCAATCGGACGAACGCCACGCTCCAATCTGGCCACCTATACCGGGCTTTTTGATCATGTCAGAAAACTCTTCGCTGCAACACCAGAGGCACGTCGGAGACACTTCGATGCCGGTCGCTTTTCCTTCAATGTCGCCAAAGGGCGGTGTCCGACTTGCGAAGGAGAAGGGAAAGTCAGCATCGAGCTGCTGTTTATGCCGAGCGTTTATGCGCCCTGTCCGACCTGTCATGGCACACGCTATAATGATAAGACGCTGGAGATTAACTGGAACGACAAAACCATTGCGGATGTACTCGACATGACGGTTGACGAGGCCTGCCTGTTTTTTGCCGAGGAAGTGTTGGTATTGCGGTCTCTCGAAACACTGAGGGATATTGGCCTGGGTTATCTCAAGCTTGGGCAAAGCGCTACTGAGCTTTCCGGTGGCGAGGCCCAGCGGATCAAGCTCTCCACCGAGCTGCAACGCACGCAACGCGGTACAACTCTCTACGTGTTAGATGAACCAACCACCGGACTGCATCCGCGTGATGTCGACCGTCTTCTTGTTCAGCTTAACCGCCTGGTTAATGCCGGTAATACCGTTATCGTTGTCGAGCATGATATGCGCACGGTCGCCCAGTGCGATTGGGTTATTGACGTTGGTCCCGGAGCCGGGGATCGCGGTGGCACGATCGTTGCGGCCGGAACACCCTCCGAGATCAGCGCGTGTCCGGCAAGCCGTACGGCACCTTTCCTGGCAAACATCCTGAAGCCAGCGCTAAGTACCCCCTAATCAACGCAACAACCAGTCTATGTGTTAACAAGTTAGTTTCTTATAACCTCCCTAGTTTCATCCTGAGTTAGTTCCTAGCTTGGAGCCGGAAGAATTATAGACCCTCATTACTAACGGGGGAAAACGTTATTCCGTAGGTGCCAGGCGATTGGATATTGAGAAAAACGACCTTGATCCTACTGAGACGAGTATTGATTTCAAACGATTTCCGAGTACGCCAGGAAAGGAGTGGTGGGAATAGTATAGATTTGGGCTAGGTTAACATCAGTTAGTCAATTCATTTTACAGCTTGACTTCTCCGCTGTAATACATAATGGCGAGAAGTATCAGGGGAGGGTACATACACGTTTACTAACTCCCAGCCATGTTTATAAATATAGTTCAGCGCTTCAACTACAGAGGCAAAACGTACCCTTTCATGATCGTTAACGGGCTTCAAGAACTCGCTTGATTTACTAGCAGTATAATTCCGGCCGAAGTCAATCCAGACGCTAGCTTCCCAGGTAGATCGATTAAAGCCAATTAACTCCATGTATTGAATATCGAGACTGTCAACATTAATACTTCCTACAATAATTTGAGCTTTCGCAGTCCCTACGCCTACCAACCAGCAGGTTAAAATGGCTAAAAATATTTTCTTCATGCCCGTGTCGCAAACTAGATCTGACCAGTTGTATAATTTGCTTTATGATAATTTAATTGTAGAGAGCCTAAACAAGCTTCTTTGTAAGCAAGTACTTCATTAGCCGTTCTCTCCTCTTCTAGAGAGGTTCCCTCTTCTCAAGCATGATTTTGATTAACTCCGTGCTCAGAATTGTTGTATAATCGTCCTTGCGATAGCCCAGAAGCCGTTTTTAGCGGTCTTTTACTCGCAATGAAGAGAGCCGACCTACTGATATTCCATTAACATAATAATAGCTTTTACTATCCCCTTTCCAAAGGACAATTGGACATGCTTTTATGGCTTGTATAGGGTGAATGATCTTGAAAAGTTTATTCAACATAAAAACTTTGGCTGTTGCAAAAGTCTAAAAGCTATCGATCCTATACCACAAATGAACTTTTATTGGGCAGAATTTCACTTCAATGCAGAACGCTCAACTAGTTATATTTTCGGTAGACGAGCTGAATCACGCCAATACCGACGTAACATGGTTACATACTCATGCCAGCCCTGCATGTCCTCAGGTTTTTGCGTATAAGCCACAGCGCCCAGTTCGTAGGCTTGTTCAATTTTATCTTCTTCATCCAGGTAACTCAGCATGATGATCGGCACTCGGCCCTTGAAACGCGCCCATAATTCAGGTAATAAGCTTAACCCATCGGCTGATTCACGCAGGTCGATGTCTAAAAGAATGAGTTGAGGAGATTGATCGGATTGCTTATCCAGATACGTAATCGTTTCTTGAACGGATCGAGTATTGGTAAACCGAGCTTCGGGAAACTCCTTTTCCGAAGCTCTCACCAGAAGTTCATAAATGGGCGGTTCATCATCCACCACTAAAATAGCAAAGTACTGACTAGATTGTGCTGACTGCATACGTTAAGATAAAGAAAGTTGGTTAGTAAGTAGCCCGATTTTTTGAATTGATTTCAGCTGAACCATCCTAAGGCCCACGTTGATTGGTCCGGCGGGTTGGAATTTTAGCTAACCTAAACCAGTATAGACGAATCTGTTCGGCCAGTTCGACTAATCCTTGATGTTGCGTCGGTTTGATTAGGAACGTATTCGCTCCTAATTCATAGGATCGGTTAATGTCCTCCTCGTTGTCGGACGTCGTTAATATCAAGATGGGTACGTGGCGATAGTGTGGAGAGTTTTTTAGATGAGAAAGCACCTCAAAACCACCGATCCGGGGCATATTGAGATCTAATAACACCAAGTCAGGAAGGAAGTCTGTACGATCAATATTTTCTAAGACATCAGTACCATCATTAGCAAATCGAAGATTGAAAAGGGGTGAATCCTGCTCAAACGCGGTCTTTAGTAAAAACTGATCATCCTCATCATCGTCGACGATCAAAACATTAAACGTGTTTTTCATTTAACTGAGTGAATTTCATCGGGCTATTAACGTGAGTATACTTTTTGTTCATGGTTAGTGTTTTCCTTTTGGGTTAAATAACATGAAGACATTATTCTCTCCGGATCGCGAACGTGTTGGCTAAAAATAGATAAATACGTATGTCCCAGGTTATTGGATTTAGTTCAATGAAAGGCAGGCATCTTTATCACCGTTTGTCTTGTGACAAAGTCGTTAACCCATTGCTTGTCCTAATGACGCAGGGCGTTCAATTTAACAGTTTTCGCTGAAACGGGTTACTTTTGATAAACACCACTGTCTCGATGTCTTTGAATCCAACCAGTGAGCCTAGATTTCCCATCCTGCTGGTGGAAGATGATCTGGCCATTATTGATATTATTCAACGCGCAACCAGAGCTTGCTTTCCAGAAGCTGATATTATTGCTATCTCCACCTTTGAAGAAGCAGTCGTTTATTTGTATAATCTGGAGGGGAAAGGACCTCGCTTACTTTTATTGGATGTTTTTCTAGATGGCGGTCAAACTGGGTTAGATTTTCTGCAACTGCTTAAAGCTCATCCATTAGGAAAACTGCTGCCGGCGATTGTGTTGTCGCAAAGCGCTCGGCATGTCAAAGACGCCTATCAGTTGGGGGCGGCTGCCTATTTTACCAAGCCATTTTCGTTCCAGGATTGGAAACAGTATATGCTCGATCTTCGCTTGTTTTGGTACGAAACCGCTACACTCCCGCAAACGTATTTCGAAAGACAGCAAGCGCTTCTGCATGGATAGTAAAAGTGGGTAAGCTATTCTCATATCATCCAATCACGGTACCGACCGCTTCCTGCATCATAAGCAGGCGATTAATGCAGCTAAAGCAGCCGGTGTAAAGAGAATTTATGTACACCGGTTTCGATATGAACGATTTGTGGCATAGTGCTATGCCCTTTCTTTCCATACCGCATGCCCAGACCATTGACTACCTGAAGTAGGCAGAGATTAGCGCGCCCATAGCGGCTGGCCTTGAAAATTAGCCTTTTGATAATTCGGTTGCCCGAATTTGAGCCGCTTTGATTCCTGTTACTAATGTGTCTGATAAACCACCGCTTTCAAATGCGCGGAGTGCCGCTTCGGTGGTACCGCCTTTAGAGGCTACTGCTTTAATAAGATCGTCTAGTGATTTATCAGCGTTGTTAATGAGGTGATACGCTCCGAGCATTGTTTGTTTAACCAGCAAAGCCGCCACTGCATCGTCGAACCCCATTTGTTTGCCAGCCTCAATCATCGACTTTACGACGTAATAGAAATAAGCTGGACCGCTACCACTAAGGGCAGTTACGGCATCAATCATGGCTTCATCTTCCAGAAAGATGGATCGACCTGTAGCATTGATTAGATTTTCGATTCTACGTAGGTTGTTGAGGTCCACTTCTTTGGCCGCTGTGAAACCGGTGATGCCCATACCGAGCATGGCAGGTGTATTAGGCATAGCCCGAACAACCAAGGGGTGCCCCAGTTTTTCCTGAATTTGTGCGATTGGGATACCCGCCATGATCGACAAAATCACTTGATTGGGCTGAATAATCTCGCGTAAGGCTTCGTGAACGCTATTAAAATCCTGTGGCTTTACCGACAGAATAATCAAATCCGTTTCGCCAACGTGTGGCCCAATGGTATCAACAACAACGCCCGCTTTTTCAGCTTTCAACGATTCGGAGCGGTCGGCACTTTTTTCGATTAAGAGTAAATCGTCTTTTTTTACAAGGTCATACTGCAAAAACGATTTGGCAAAAGCCATACCCATGTTGCCGCAACCTACAATAGCAATTTTCATAATGGAGGGAGGAGAGGGAGAAAGGAGGAAAGGGACGAAGGAGATGGATGAACCTTTCTCCCCTTCGTCCCTTTCCTCCTTTCTCCCTTTTTCTATTTTACTTGTAAAACTTCTTCTAATTTTTGCTCCAAAGCAGGGCCACGTAGATTTTTGGCGATGATCTTACCGTCTTTGTCAAGCAGGAATGTTGCGGGAATGGCCTGAACGCCGTATTGTTGAGCGGCTGCCGATTGCCAGAATTTCAGATCTGAAACGTGCGTCCAGGTGAGGTTATCATTGCGAATGGCTTTGGTCCAGTTCGCTTTGGCCTGATCGAGCGAGACACTATAAATCGCAAATCCTTTGTCTTTATACTTGTTATACATCCGAACCACATTTGGGTTTTCGGCCCGGCAAGGGCCACACCACGACGCCCAGAAGTCAATCAGAACATATTTGCCACGCAATGACGAAAGTGGAACAGGTGTTCCGGTCGTGTCGTTCAGGGCAATTTCCGGGGCCGGCGCGCCAACCGATACGCCTTTGATTCGGGTTACACGGCCAATCAGCGATTTGGCATGGGGACTATTCGGATTCTCCTTCTCGAACCGTTGGGCCAGCGCATCGTAGGTGGCAAAATCGGTATCGATATTGATGAAGTTCAACGCGAAAAGAGACACTAAAGATGTTCCCATTTCGGGCAACATTGCCTTTACTTTATTGACAACCTCCTGTTCGGCATTCTGATAATCCTGCTCGATCTGGGCAATTTTCTTGTTGTCTTTTTTCTCCGTGGCAGCCGCTACCTGTTTATTCCAATTGGCAACTTTGGCCTCCATTTCGGTACGGAGCGCCATTAGTTTGCCATAATAGTCCATGTTTTTGGAACCAGAGACCGTTGCATGACCCATTTGCCCGGTTTTGGCATCCATCTGAAAACCATCGGCCACCACATTCAGGGTTTCGCCCCCTTCCACCAGCAGGGCCATTTTCTGACCTCCGCCCACGTTAAGCACGAATACCTCACCCCCATCGGCCACTTTGCCGTTGAGCGTGAATGTATTACCCTCAACGATTTTAGTCGAGTCAATTTTATGAGTTGGCTGCGAGTTCGTTTCCAGATAAACGTAACTGCCTGGCGTTGCTTTATTGACTTTGCCCGTAACCGTAAAGGTTTTTGTGCTTTGAGCATTGGCTACGAGGCTGAGCGCCATGAAACCAGCGATACCGAATACTGCGTTTTTCATATGTTCTGTAATGTCTTCGCTAATAACTCATTCACCAATTTAGGGTCAGCAGAGCCTTTCGATTTTTTCATGACCTCGCCAACAAACATGCCCATTAAATTTTTCTTTCCTTTTCGATATTGTTCAACTTTATCGGGCCAGGTAGCCAGTACTTCTTCTACCAACGTTTGCAGTGCATCGGTATTGCGGTTCTGAATGAGTCCGTGTGCTTTTGCTAATTCTTCGGGCGATGCATCGGGCTGCTCAGCCATCAGTGTGAATATTTGCTGAGCCGCCGTTTGACTTACTGTGCCTTTGTCAATTAGGGCAATTAAATCAGCCAATCGTTCGGCCGAAACCGGAAACTGACGATCGCGCAGCGTTTTTTCGTTAAGCTGACCTTTCACCGGACCCATAATCCAGTTTGAGGCAGCTTTATAATTAGTCGTATGCGCACAAACGGCTTCATAATATTCGGCCAATTCTTTGGCATCGGTCAGTAAAGCTGCATCGTAATCAGGCAAACCGTACACCGTCGTAAATTTCTGGTATAAGGCAGCCGGAAGCATTGGCATTCGATCCTGAATATCAGCCAGCCACTCCTCCGAAATAACGACAGGTGTCAGGTCAGGATCAGGGAAATAGCGATAATCATTCATGGTTTCCTTCTCACGCATACCATAGCTGAGACCTGTAGCGGCATCGAACGTACGGGTTTCCTGTATGATGCGTCCGCCTGATTCAGTCAGTTCAACCTGGCGAAGGAATTCACTATCTACTGCGCGCATTACGTTCCGAATCGAGTTCAGGTTTTTAACCTCAACCTTCGTGCCGAGATGTGTTGCGCCTTTGGGACGGATCGAAACATTGACATCGCACCGGAGCGAACCTTCCTCCATGTTCCCGTCGCAGATGTCCAGATACCGAACCAACCGGCGAACTTCGGTTAGATATTGGCCCGCTTCGTCGGCAGTTCGGATGGTTGGGTCCGTCACCATTTCGATCAAAGGTGTTCCGGCTCGGTTATAATCGAGCTGAGTGGCCCATTCATCGCCATCGTGAATGGATTTGCCCGCATCTTCCTCAAGGTGAATATGATGGAGCTGAATGGTTGTTTGGTAAGATTGACCCGTAACGGGGTCTTTCGCTTTAATCGGAATGCCGCCACCCACACAAATCGGTCCTTTATCCTGTGATAACTGATAGCCTTTTGGCAGATCGGGATAAAAATAGTTTTTCCGGGCAAACACATTGTGGCGCGTGATTTCGCTGCCACAGGCTAATCCCATACGAATCGCGTATTCAACCGCTTTGCGATTTAATTTGGGTAAAGTGCCCGGATAGCCGAGTGTAATAGCACTGATATTCGTATTGGGTTCTGCGCCGAATGCATTAGCATCGGCCGCGAAAATTTTGCTTTGCGTAAGCAACTGGCAGTGTACTTCCAGCCCAATTACAGCTTCGTATTTGGACAGAACATCTGGCGAAAGGGTCGCTTCGGCTACCATCGGTAAAAATTAGTGATTTTAGGCAAAGATAGGCAGAAATAAAAACAGCTGACGGTTGCTAACGAGCATTAACTGAATCATGTAAAGATACCGAACAATAAATAGACCAACTTGTAGATGTCTATTTGTTGAATTCATAGTCTAAAGGTTAATAGTATCTTTTTTACCTAGAACGACCTCCTCTGAAAATGGCTACCCAAACTGTTGAACTGGTTCACGAGAAAAATATTTTGGTGGAAAAAAAGTACCACATGAGTTATGACGAATTTGCCGAGAAACACCTCTTTGCGAATTATCCTGTGGTGATTGGAGATGCTTGTGAAGCCTGGTCGGCAAAGAAAAAATTTACGCCCGAGTTCTTCAAGAAATATTACAGCGACCGTGAAGTAACTATCTCCGGAAAAACATACAGCTTAGGGGAATACATTGACTGGATGCTGACAGGCGATGAGACGAATCCTGCTCCTTATCCCTGCACGCTCCAAATTGAGAGTGAATATCCGGAGCTATTACGCGATGTTATGCCTCCGCTCAAATATGCTCAACCAAGTCGCATTGGTAGCAAACTCGTACCTAATCGCTTACTGTCAGGGGCAAACACGCTGGAGATATTTTTTGGCAGTCCGGGTGCTCTGTTCCCCTATGTGCATTACGACTTTATGTGCCTTCACGCGTTCATTACGCAATTGTATGGCGAAAAAGAATTTACAGTAATTCCGCCTGATCAAACGCCATATTTATACCCAACGCCCGGTAATACCTGGGTTTCGCAGGTAAATGATATCTGGAATCCTGATCTGGAAAAATACCCGTTGTTTGCCAAAGCAACGCCCGTTTCGTTTGTGGTTGGACCTGGCGAAACCTTGTTTATCCCTTGTGGCTGGTGGCATACTGCCCGCTCGCTCACACCCACCATATCCGTGGCATTAGATAGCCTGAATGCATCCAACTGGAAGAATTTTATGAATGAAGTCGATATGAATATGCAGAAGCATAGACCCAAACTAGCTAAAGCAGTTCAAACCTACTTATCTGTGGCTGGGGGAGTATTAGGAACACTTGAAAAAGCAGGCGTGCGGGTGTAGTCTAAAGCCAAATCGTTTGAACAGATCGTGATGACTCGATTTTCGGATCGTTTGTAATTAACTCACACCGTAAATAGTAGGCAGTGGCAGCAATGGGCCGGTCATGTAATTCCGGAATATCATTAATCTGGAAACAAGACTTTATGATCTCAAAATTAAGTGGATAGACTTCTATTTTTGGAAAGCGATCGATATAGTCATTAACCATGTCCAATGTTGTATCAATTCGATTTCGTTCAGATAGATAACCAATCTCAGCAAGTACCATTGCGGGTATCACTAATTGCAAATCGCCATCTTCCGCAGACTTGAATAGCTGACGAGAACGCTCTGGCATTCTCCTATTTTCTAACCGGAGAACGAGAGCCATTGTATCAACGACAACCATCATTTATTCAACGGGATATTGCTGTTTGTAATCAGCAAATTCTTCTTCGAGATGCTGTTCTTCGACGAGAGATGCGCCAGAAAACAAGGAATATGGAGGCTGAGCGTATTTGGTCTTCAAAAAAGATACAAAATCGGCGACTTCCTGTAGGAGTTGGGGAGGAAGATCACGGGTTTGTTCGACAATACGCTGTTGAAGCTCTAATGTTGACATAGCTTTTAAACTTAGGGTCAAAGCGCTACTTAAGCAATCAAATATAACAAAAAGTTACGCAAGGGTAAGGCTCCGAAAGGTAGCAAACCGAAAGTTCATTTAGTCTGATTGCTCAAATTACATTCAAGCGATACTTCAGATACGTTTGGGCGAGTAGCGCCAATTTTTGCGGGTTCGGTACGCGGATCCGCTCGTTCTGAATGCGCGAAGCCGGGAGTTGTTTAATCTTGTTGAATAGGGTTTGATAGTAGATGTAAGCCAGATAAACGCCCATTCTGGCTCCTCGTGGCAGATTCATGATGCCAATATAAGCTTCGTTAAAATCGCGCTGAATATCAACTTCGATAAGTTGCTTGACTTCACTGCCAAAGTTGCTGAAATCGACACCGGGGAAATAGGTGCGTCCCCGTTCAACAAAGTCGCTTTTCATGTCGCGCAGAAAATTCACTTTCTGAAAAGCGGCTCCTAACTTTCGGGCTGGTTCGCAAAGACGATTGAATTCAGACAGATTACCTTCACAGAATACCCGCAGGCACATCAAACCCACAACCTCCGCCGACCCATATATATAGTCGTTATAGCCATCTGCATCGTATTCCTGGCAGTACAGATCCATTTCCATACTTTTCAGGAATGCTTCAATAAGCTCATGCTCAATTTTATACTGGCTGACCACCAGTTGAAAGGAGTGTAAAACCGGATTCAGGCTGATGCCTTCTTCGATGGCCTGATAGGTATCGTGCTTAAAGCGTTCGAGCAGCGTCTTTTTGTCGTAATCATGAAACGTATCCACAATTTCGTCGGCATAACGAACAAACCCATAGATGGCGTAGATGGGGAAATGGAATTTACGATCGAGTGTTTTGATACCTAACGTAAACGACGTACTGTAACGCTCGGTCACTAATTTGCTGCATTCCAGTGCGGTTTTATCGAATAAGGCCATCATACATTTTAAGAAGGAAGGGTTACAAGGAAAGGCATGGAGAGAAAAAATATCACTAGCGAAATGACATGTACGACATTTTCGTTGGTCTGGTTTTTTTATCTCTTTTCGGAATGCGGTTCCTAAAACTAAACAAACTCTTTGGCAACTTCATCGGCCACGACCAATCCTGAAATCAGAGAAGGTGGAACACCGGGCCCCGGCACGGTTAGTTGACCGGTGTAGAACAAGTTGTTCACCCTTTTGTTCTTAAGCGATGGCTTTAAAAGTGCTGTTTGTAAAAGCGTATTGGCTAATCCATAGGCATTTCCCCGGAAAGCATTGTAATCAGCTTTAAAATCCCTGTGTGCGTAGCTGCGCTTGAACACGATGTGGCTGCGAATAGCTTCCCCAACGTAAGCTTCGAGTCTATCCATAATCAGGTTGAAATACCGTTCGCGCGTAGCCTCATCGTCGGTAAGGTCAGGAGCGACGGGAATTAACAGAAAGAGGTTTTCGCACCCTTCTGGCGCTACGCTCGGGTCGGTTTTGGATGGGGCCGATGCGTAGAATAGCGGTTTGGTAGGCCAACGGGGCGTTTCATAAATCTCCTGGGCATGGAGTTTGAAATCTTCATCGAAAAAGAGATTGTGATGCTGTAAACGCGGCACTCGCTTATTTACGCCCAAATAAAATAATAGCGATGAGGGTGCCATTACCCGCTTTTGCCAATAGGCATCGCTGTAATTTCGGTTATCGGGATCGACTAAAGCAGTCTCGACATGGTTATAATCTGCCCCGGCCACAACAACATCGGTCTCAAAAATGCCTTTATCCGTAATAACCCGGTGCGCTTTTTTATTGAGTACATCGATTTTTTGTACTGTCTGATTTAACAGAATCTTGACCCCTTTCTCTTCGGCGAGGCTAACCATCGCTTTCACGATTTCGTGCATACCGCCTATCGGGTACCAGGTGCCAAACACCATCTCGGCGTAGTTCATCATGCTATACATGGCGGGGGTGTTTTCGGGAGTGGCCCCTAGAAAAAGCACTGGAAACTCAACTATTTCGAGTAGTTGGGGGTGTTTAAAAAATTTGCGGGCATGCGTTGCAAAAGACTGAAAGACATCCAGTCGTGCTACATCGTAGAGTAATTTCAGACTCAGAAATTCAGTAACCGAGCGGCTTGGTTTCCAGACAAACTTATGCATCCCAACTTCGTATTTATAGGCTGCCTGCTTCAGAAATTCTCGTAGTTTAAGTCCGCTACCTGGTTCTATTTGCTCAAACAGAGCTTCGAGCTTATCGCTACCTGCCGGAAGGTCAACAGATTCGTTGGGGCCGAAAACAACGGAGTAGGAGGGATCGAGCCGAACAAGCTTGTAATAATCAGAAGGCTTTTTGCCGAAGCGAGCAAAATAGGTTTCAAATACATCGGGCATCCAATACCAGCTTGGCCCCATATCGAATGTAAACCCTTGTGCCTGAAAAATACGCGCTCTGCCGCCGGGCATGGAGTTTTTCTCAAGGATGGTAACGTCGTAACCTTTCTCGGCAAGGCTGGTTGCAGCGGCCAGCCCGGCAAAGCCGGCTCCAATAACAAGAACGCGTTGGGGCATTAGTTAGAAAAAAATTGATTGAGTCTGTTAGTAATTGCTTGATGAAGCAATTTGTTTTCGTGAAGCTACCCGAAAATTGCTGAAACTAACGCGCTAAGAGGCCGGATTTACAGGCAAAGACAAAAAATAATAACGATACTCCTGAATTGTTCAGGTAGAAGAGGAATGGTGTGAAGGGCAGTTATTGTGAGGTTAAACTGCTGATTATGAGTCTATTGAAATAAAAAAAAGTTGGGTGGATACCACCCAACTTTTTTGAACCTTCCTCTTTTTTAACCAAAAACTACTCAATCAATATGTCTTAGACGCAGCTTCGTCCAGAAAGTATCGCTTATGCGTTAAAATAAGCGTAAACTTTTAATTGATCTTTCAATTCTTTGCGGGCAATGTGAATCCGATTCTTCACAGTTCCAATGGGGATATTCAGTTTTGCTGCTATTTCGTGGTATTTAAAACCCCGGAAATGCATCATAAACGGTGTTTTATAAGTATCGTCGAGGCCATTCACTGCGCGGTTGATATCATCTTGAGCAAAAGATGAATAGGCCAGATTATCAGTGCTGCTTTCTATTGAGTTTATGTAGTGCAAATTATCAGTCGTATCAATAAAGGTGTTCTTACGAACCATACGCTGATAGTTTGTGATGAATGTGTTTTTCATTATCGTATACAGCCAGGCTTTCAAATTAGTGCCATCTGTGTACTTGTCACGATTGGTGAATGCTTTCAATAGTGTGTCCTGTAATAGGTCGTTCGCATCCTCAACATCTTTCGTAAGACGAAGGGCGAATGGGCGTAACGATTTGGACACTTTGCCAATATGATTAGTAAATTCGAGAGCTGTCATGGCTGTTAAGTTTTTCTGTTGAATCACATCTGCATATCCACTAGACAAAAAAACAACCAGTCTTTTTCGAAATAGAATAAAAGTCTGAATTTGAGATATAAATATTTGATAGTTAAGTATTTATATAACGTTAAATTTGCGTGCCAAACTTTTTTTGCTGATAGCCTCAGTGTGGGGAGTGTGGAATATTTCCCCCATTCTGGGGAATCCACACTGTGGATTTTGTTTAGTTGTTTAACAAAAAAACCTGAACAGGGCTAGGTTGAACCGTAGCCTATATCACTAACAAACGATAATTGGCATAGCCTGAATGAATCTGACTATGCCAATTCGGAAAATAAAACCTTAATTGATATAACAAGTAACCTTAAACGAGTCCTTCCTTTAATAAATCGTGTAGGTGAACAAAGCCATAAACTCGACCTTCTTCGGCAACAATAAGCTGTGTAATATCTCGCTCTTGCATCAACTGTAAAGCTGCTACAGCATACTCATCAGGAGCAACGCAAACGGGGCCAACCGTCATGGCATCTTTAGCACAAAGTTGCCAGAAAGAATCATGTTCATAGGCCACTCGTCTAATATCACCATCCGTAACAATTCCGATTAATAAACCTGCTTCGTCAACCACCGCTGTGGCCCCTAAACGATTGGCCGAAATGGTGAAAATAACGTCTTTGATTTTAGTGTTTGGAAGCACCTGGGGGCACTGATTATGGGGGAAGATATCGGCTACTTTCAGATATAGTTTTTTCCCCAACGACCCACCGGGATGGTAACGCGCGAAATCCTGTCGGGTGAAACCTCTGAGTTCTAAAAGGCTGACAGCCAGGGCATCGCCTAAAGCAAGAGCTACGGTTGTACTGGTTGTAGGAGCCAGATTCAGTGGATCCGCTTCGTGTTCGGCGAAGGCGTGAAGCACATGGTCGGCGTGTTGAGCCAAATACGAATCGCGTGCGCTAACAAGCGCAATTAACCGAACACTCGTTCGCTTCAAAAGTGGTAATAGAACTTTGATTTCGGCCGTATTACCACTCTTCGAAATAATGAGTACCACATCATTATCCTGAATCATGCCTAAGTCGCCATGAATGGCATCGGCTGCGTGCATAAACAGCGAAGGTGTACCCGTCGAGTTCATGGTAGCCACGATTTTCTGACCAATCAGAGCGCTTTTGCCAACCCCCGTTACTACCAAACGCCCTGTTGTGTTTAGTAGCGTTTCTACGGTTGCATCAAATTGGTCGTCAAGTAAATCGACGGCATTACGGATGGCATCAGCTTCGGCCAGGAGTACCGTACGGGCAATAGTCTTAGGATTTTTTATTACTTTCAATGTCAGTTTTGATGAACAGGAAAACTTTGCTGTGTATATTCGCTAACTTTATATAGCAAAGATACGGCAAGCAAATAGAGTAAAGTAACTTTTGTACGATTTGTAGAATGATGCAGGTTGATGAGGCAGTCCACGCGACGCTTAAAGAACGACTGAAAGAAATATTTGGATATAGTCAATTTAGGGGCGAACAGGAAATCATTATTTACAGCATCCTGGCGGGTCGAAACACGTTTGTTATTATGCCTACTGGGGCAGGTAAGTCGCTGTGTTACCAGCTACCTGCTATTGTTAGCGATGGTACAGCAGTTGTTATTTCCCCCTTAATTGCCCTGATGAAAAATCAGGTTGACCAGTTAAACGCCTTTGGAATCAATGCGCAGTTTTTGAATTCGACGCTCTCAAAAGCCGAGATGAATAAGGTCAAAAAGGACACGTTGAATGGTACACTCAAGCTGCTTTATATTGCGCCAGAATCCTTAACGAAGGAAGAGAATTTGGATTTTTTAAAGAAAGCCAACATTTCTTTCGTTGCTATTGACGAAGCTCACTGTATTTCTGAATGGGGGCATGACTTCCGGCCCGAGTATCGAAAAATACGAGGTATTGTCGATAACATTGGCAATTTGCCCGTTATCGCACTGACTGCTACGGCAACGCCCAAAGTACAGCAGGATATTCAGAAAAACCTCCAGATGGAGGACGCCAACCTCTATAAAACCTCGTTCAATCGGAAAAATCTTTACTACGAAATAAAGCCAAAAGTCGACGCCAAAAAGCAGCTTATTAAGTATGTTAAGCAGAACAAAGGCAAGTCGGGTATTATTTATTGCCTTAGCCGGAAAACGGTTGAGGAAATTGCCGAATTACTTAGCGTCAATGACGTAAAGGCGCTTCCTTACCACGCTGGCCTGGACCCACAAACACGGATGCACAATCAGGATGCTTTCCTGAACGAAGATGTTGATGTTGTTTGCGCCACTATTGCATTCGGAATGGGTATTGATAAGCCCGATGTTCGATTCGTAATTCACTACGATGCCCCCAAATCGCTCGAAGGATATTATCAGGAAACGGGCCGTGCAGGACGTGATGGCCTGGAAGGCAATTGTCTGATGTTCTACAGCTACGACGATATTGTTAAGCTGGAGAAGTTCAATAAAGATAAACCCGTTACCGAACGCGATAATGCCAAGCATTTACTGGCCGAAATGGTTTCATACGCAAATCTAGGCGTGTGCCGTCGTCGGCAATTGCTGGGTTATTTCGGGGAGTTTATGGATAAGGATTGCGGTTTTTGCGATAACTGCCTGAAACCGACTGAGAAAATCAAAGTGCAGCATGAAGTGGTTCTGGCTTTGCAAACCGTGTTGCAAACAGAACAACGCTTCGATGTCGCCCATTTGGCCGATGTATTGACCGCGACCAACAATCAGTATGTTACCAGTTATGAGCACGACCGGCTCGCTGTGTATGGTAAAGGGCGTGAATTCAACGAAGACTGTAATTTCTGGTGTTCGCTTATTAAGCAGATCGCTATTTACGGCTATCTCGAAAAAGATGTCGATAACTACGGTATCCTGAAATTGACGCAACGGGGTTTGAATTATATCGAAGACCCATACCCAATTACGCTGGCCAAAGATCATGATTACGAACAGGCCGTTGAAACAAAAGAAGACGACGATAAAGATGCCACGCCATCGTCGGGCGGAGTGGCTTATGATGAAGAGCTGCTTGGGTTACTGAAAGCACTTCGGAAAAAAATTGCTAAAGAGAAAAATTTGCCTCCCTATGTCATCTTCCAGGAGACATCGATGGAGGAAATGGCAACAACGTATCCCACTACGCGCGAAGAAATGGCGCAGATTAACGGTGTGGGTATGGGTAAAGTGCAGAAGTTTGGTCGGCCCTTTATCGACCTGATTTCTAAGTATGTTGAAGAAAATGAGATTGAAACAGCTCAGGATGTAGTTGTTAAATCGACTGTTAATAAATCGAAAGTCAAGATTTTTATCATTCAGCAAATCGACCGGAAAGTTGATCTCGATGAAATAGCCGAGTCGAAATCGTTATCGATGGAGGACTTGATGGAAGAAATTGAGCATATCTGTTACTCGGGTACGCGGCTCAACCTTGATTATTACATCAATCAGGTAATGGATGAAGACCGGCAGGATGAAATTTACGACTACTTCATGCAGGCCGACAGTGATAATATTGCTGTAGCTATGCGCGAATTTGGGGGCGATGATTTCACTGAACAAGATCTGCGCCTAATGCGCATTAAATTCCTGTCGGAAGTAGCAAACTAATTGATTTACGGTTTACGATTTACGGTTTATGATTTTCTGAAGAATGCAGGCAATCAACTCGTAACTCGTAAATCGTAACTCGTAAATCGGTACATGAATATACTAATACTGGGGTCTGGTGGGAGAGAGCACGCCTTTGCGTGGAAATTGGCGCAAAGTCCATTATGTGATAAATTGTTTGTGGCACCGGGTAATGCCGGTACAGCGCAGGTTGCCACTAATTTAGCCGTTAGTTACACTAATTTTTCGGCCGTTGCCGATACAATTCGGGATAACAAAATTGACTTGCTGATTGTAGGTCCAGAAGAGCCTTTGGTGAAAGGGATTGTTGATTTCCTGCGCCAACAGCCTGATTTAGCTAGCTTGCGGATAGTTGGACCCGATGCAAAAGGAGCCCAGCTTGAAGGGAGTAAGGATTTCTCGAAGCAGTTTATGGTACGTTACGGCATTCCAACAGCGGCTTCGCAGACATTTACGGCAGCAACCCTTCAGGAAGGTTTAGCCTATTTGGAAACACATTCGCTGCCAATTGTTTTAAAAGCGGATGGATTAGCTGCCGGAAAGGGAGTTATTATTGCTGAAACGCTGGCCGATGCAAAAACCGCGATGAATGAAATGCTCGACGGGAATAAGTTTGGCGACGCGGGCAGCAAAGTTGTTGTGGAGCAGTTTTTGCGAGGTATTGAATTGTCGGTGTTTGTCTTGTGCGACGGGGAGAACTACAAAATTCTGCCTGAAGCGAAAGATTATAAACGCATCGGCGAAGAAGATACAGGCCCAAATACGGGGGGAATGGGCGCCGTTTCTCCTGTTGTATTTGCCAGTCAGTCATTTCTTCGGAAAGTTGAAGACAAAGTTGTAAAACCAACGCTGGCCGGTTTAAAGCAGGAAGGTATTCATTATCAGGGCTTTATTTTTGTGGGCCTGATGAAAGTAAATGGTGAGCCTTTTGTTATTGAATATAATGCCCGAATGGGCGACCCTGAAACGGAAGTCGTATTACCACGACTTCAGAATGATTTTGTTGAATTAATGGTGGCAACTGCCGACGGAGAACTGGATCAGATTTCGGTTCAAGTCTCTCCTCAAACTGCGGTAACAACCATGCTGGTATCGGGTGGTTATCCTGGTGATTATGTGACCGGTAAAATCATTTCGGAATTAGAGCGTTTAGAAGATGTACTAGCGTTCCATGCCGGAACGTCGGAAAAAAATGGTCATGTGCTGACTAATGGTGGGAGGGTACTGGCGATAACAGCACAGGCCAACTCGCTGGAAAATGCCGTTCGGAAATCGCAGGAAGCGGCCCGATTGGTGCAATTTGACGGGAAACAGTACCGTAAAGATATAGGGCTTGACCTGATTCGGTACTCCGACTAACTGATTTACGGATTACGATGTACGATGTACGATTTTTTCGAGCGTCAGACAATTCGTAATTCGTACGTCGTAAATCATAAATCAATATATGTCATGTAAATCCTGTGCAACCGGTGGGTGCGGAACCCAACGTGGCGCATCCGAGGGTTCCCAGAAGACGGCTACGGCCGGATGCGGAAGTGGTGGATGTAGCACCGGAGGTTGCAATAAATTAAATTCATTTGACTGGCTCAGCGATATTGCGATGCCAGGCCTGAAATACGACGTTGTAGAGGTCAAATTCAAAGGGGGCCGGAAAGAGTATTATCGGAATGTTCACCAGCTTGATTTGACTACCGGCGACTATGTTGTGGTCGAAATGCAATCGGGCTTCCATATTGGAGCCGTTTCATTGCAGGGCGAACTCGTACGATTACAAGTGAAAAAGCGGGCGATTAAGATTAACGATGATACCAAAGTTATTCATCGCCTGGCTACCCCCAAAGATATGGAACGGCATGAACAGGCTGTTCTGCGCGATCTGCCTTCGCTTTATCGTTCCCGCGAAATTGTCCGGGAGTTAAAACTTAACATGAAATTATCTGACGTTGAGTTTCAGTCAGATAACACGAAGGCGACATTTTATTATTCGTCCGAAGAGCGGGTTGATTTTCGGGAGTTAATTAAAATGCTGGCGAGTGAATTCAAGGCTCGCATTGAAATGCGCCAGATTAGTCTGCGTCAGGAAGCGGGACGATTAGGGGGCATTGGTTCCTGTGGACGAGAACTCTGCTGTTCAACCTGGTTGACGGATTTTAAAAATATTGCCACGTCGGCGGCTCGTTATCAGAACTTATCATTGAACCCAGCAAAATTATCGGGTCAGTGTGGACGGCTGAAATGCTGCCTGAACTACGAATTGGATACGTATATGGACGCCCTGCGCGACATTCCGACAATCGAAAAACCGTTGGAAACCCAAAAGGGCCGGGCGTATCTGCAGAAAACCGATATTTTCCGTAAACTGATGTGGTTTGGTTATGGAGCTGAGAGCACCTGGCATCCATTGCCCATTGCCCGAGTACTGGAAATTGTTGAGCTGAATAAAAACGGTATTGTTCCGGAGTCATTTGACTTACTCATGCCAATTGCGGAAAAAGAGCCTGTTACTGCCGCGGCTCTCAATAGCGATTTGCAGAAGCTAGATGCCAAATACACGTCGAAGTCAACGAATAAGAAGAAAAAGAAGAAGCCGCGCGGCCCCGAGGGGAATTCATCCCGTCCTGCCCAAAACGGTAAAGTCTCTTAACAAGAAACCCCGATCTAAGTAGGTCGGGGTTTGTTGTTTTACATGCATTGTGCTATTTCTCGGCTAGAGCGTTTTCGAGCAAGCGGATAATTGACTCCTCGTCTTCTCCGTAAGGTAAATAGGTTGCATAAAAGTTGCCATTTCGATCAATTATGAATTTGGTTGGTAGCGCATTAATGCCATAGGATCGTGAAAGAGAGCGCTCATCAGTACTATTGGCTAAAAGGTGTACTCCCATGAATTTATGCTTCCGTAAAGAATTTATCCATTTGTCCTTATCTTTTGGTTTATCAACCGAAACGTATAATAAGGCCAAGTCCGAATGATTTTTTAGCCTCTTTTCTCCGTTTTTGAGTCGCTCCATTTCTTCCATACAAGCTCCGCACCAGTGCGCCCAGAAGTCTAGATAAATAACTTTTCCTCTATAATCGCTCAGGCGAATTTGTTTGCCTGTTGAATCAGGTAATGAAAAGTCGAAGGCTGGCTTGCCTTTCGAGAGGGCAGCTTTGAAATTTTTAATGAGCCTTTTGTTTTGTTCTTCTAATTCAGCAACGGCTGTGCTTGGGAATTCTTTTTCGACTTGCTCTCGTAACGATTTCGGAAAATTCTCGCCAACTATGTCACTGTGCAAACCTGATAGTGGATCATACCAAAACCCAAGAGGAGGAATATGTAAAGTGGCTTTTGTGTGCCCCACACTAATGCTTTGCGACGCCAGCCATTGTTGCCGTTGCTTCGGAAGAATTAACCGATTTGATAAGAGTGTATCATTTAGCTTGATGCGCTTTTTATCGAAGGCGAGTATGTTACCAGATAGTTTAGTTAATCGCCCTTGTTCATCTCGATCAACATCTGGTTTAAAGAAAATACTGTGATCTAGTAACGCTTGGCTTAGTATGTGAAAAGTAAGGCTGTCCATTGCGGGAGTTACAACCCAATATATGACGCTGTCCTGCTTTACTACATAGGGTGATGTTACCTGCTCCGCTTTTTGCTGACAGGAAAATACAATACTGAGTAGTGCAATGACTAAGTATCGCATAGAGCGTATGTTAAAAATCGCCGGAATAAAATGGACTGAAGACGTAATAGCTACTATCTCGTTTAGCCCGTTTGGGCGTTGTTTGAATATTCAACTCGAAGCGAGGCAAAGGATTATCGGCGCGGAACCATGCCCGGTAAGATCGTTCCTTGGTATAGAGCCGAGCTACTTCGCGGACATGAACCGTTTTTACATCAGCAGGAGTAGCTGGTAAGTTATTGATAAAGATATCCGTCGTTTTCGCGAAGTCGTCATATACTTTCAGGTGTTCGTCCTGCGTCCGTTCGACCAGTGCGTTTTTGTTGTGAAAAAACGTGGCTTCGAGCAATTGATTCATGTTAAAAGAGAAACTCTCGCCAAGCGGATATTGAGAAACAGCCGCTGCCTGCAACAACGTAAAGAATTGCTTACGAAATACATCAAATGGAATGGGTTGCTGGCTAGTCTGAACAATAATCTGATAGGGTTTGGCTTTGGTATCGGCGTTTGCCATATTTTCCCATTGATGCATCACGAATAATTCACTGACAAACTCCGGCGAAAGTTTTTCTAAGGCTTCAACTGACACTTCCTGTCCGTCGATATATACTGCCGATTCGTACTTGTAGTCATCTGGAAGAATGAATTTATTCCCCTTCAAATGCAATACAACGGGCTTACTTTCAGTAACGACTGTACCGAGCTTATTTTGAAATAAAGCAAGATGCCGATACCACGTTCCTTTATCTTCTAAATCTAAGACCATTGCCCGCGTTGGACTGCTGGCAGGAAGCGTGTGTGGACGCGAAGTTTGCTCCCCTTGTTTGTCTGTATACCGACAGGCCAGACCCATTGTACCTATTAAGATTGCCCAAAGTGTATACCGCCACCAGGCTGATGAGCCCGAACGATGATTGTTCATCATACTGACACGCTGGCGCAGCGTTGGACCACTGAACTGATTGGTGAAGGAGTACATAATCAGAGTCTTTACAGCTTATTGCAAAGGTTTTTACTCGGGTAGCTGGGGATACTATGATCCGTTAAAATGACTTAGCCCAACTGACTACCCCGTTGATAGGCTTACTTTAATCAGGTTGTACTGATACGAACGGGCATCAACTCCTTCGGCCAATACGGCTCGGTCGGCACTGAATTCGAGGGTTTGATGGAGCAATTGCCGGAATAGGTAAGCCGCCGGATTGAACCAGAAAACAATACAGACCAGCTCCGCTCCCAGCATGTCGAAACTGTGTCGATCTCGTACGTGCACGCGCTCGTGTCTGAGAATCTGCTCCAGTTCGTCGGGTGCATGGTAATTGGGATTCAGGACAACCCAGTTAAAAAAGGAGAAAGGCGAGGTAGTGTTCTCGTTGCGAACTAACGTAAAGTCATCGTAGAGCTCATGCGTCGATTTTCGGATAAGTCGTCGCAAGGAGAATAGCTGAATACCAAATCGAATAATTAATACAAAAACCCCGCTTATATAGAATAATAAGAGTCCAATTGGCCATGACCACGTAAATTTTGCGGGCGCATGCCGGAACAGCTTATATGTCTTTTTATCTGGAAACGTGATGGTTACTTCCGGTTGATTAGATGCTAAATTGGGCAAAACCCTTGGAACAATTACCTGTGCTGTCCTGTGCATCACGGTTCGTACGCGTTCTGGCCGCCAATCGGGGAGTTTAAGTAAGGGGAGGAACAAAGCACCAGCTAAACCTAACCACAGAGCCAATCGGTTGGCGCTAAAAAACGTTTCACGTCGAAGTAAAACGTAATAAGCAATACTGACAATAGCCAGAAGTGCATTCACCAATACAGCGTAGCGTAAAATTTCCATGGTTAAGGGGTGTGGAAAAGAGTTGGCTAGAAGTAGTCAAGTGTGGACAAGGATGGTCATCGTACTCGTGATCAATAGACCTGACCATGCTTGACTACTTTGGGCTACTCATGTCTATTTTTTCTCGATCATGGCCAGAATCTCGCGCAGCTCATCGGCCGAAATCTTCTCATTCTTAGCAAAATAACTGACGAGGTTCTTGTACGAATTATCGAAATACTCATCCACCACCTTCGTCAAAACAAACCGATTCTGGTAGGCTTCCTTTGTGATTATAGGATAGTATTCATGAGTATTGCCATAGGCTTTATGGCCCACGTATCCTTTTTCTTCGAGATTACGAACAATAGTCGAAACGGTGTTATAATGCAGTGGAGGGTCCGTAAACTGCGGAACCATGTCTTTAACATACCCTTGCTCCATTTTCCAGAGCACCTGCATTACTTCTTCTTCCTTCGCTGTTAACTTTTCCATAAGACAAACCTATAACTATTTATATCGTTTGCAAACTATTTGAGTAGTTTTTTATCGTTTGAAAAGCCAGCGGTACCGTTGTAGCTTTGTACATTATTCGGCACGAGGTTTATGAAACAATTGGGATTGGTAGTATTGATCGTCTGGCTATTTGCCGGCTGCGATACAAATGCGGTATATAAAGAGTACACCGATATCGATGATGGAAAGTGGTACATCAAAAACGCACCGTCGTTTACGTTCGAGATCACGGATACATCGGTTCCCTACAATATCTACTATAACCTCCGCAACAGCCTGTCGTATGGCTACTATAATCTGTATCTGACTCGTTACCTGCGCGATGCAAGTGGTAAAGAGCTGGAATCTCGTCTGGATGAGCTGATTTTGATGGACCCCAAAACCGGGAAACCTAACGGCGATGGATTAGGGGACTTGTTTGATCACAAGGTTTTGATGAAACACAACTACCGATTCCCGAAGCCTGGAAAATACACCGTCCAGATCAAGCAATATATGCGTCAGGACCCCTTGCTTAATATTCTGAGTGTAGGAATTACGGTTGAAAAAGCCGTATCTACCAATTAATTCGCCGAATTTGCTGCCAATGGTTTTCGACTTTCTGCGCAAAAATCGTTTTTTCTTCCTGGCCTACCTGCTTGTCTTACTCGTAGTGGGTCTGTTGCAAGTGGTTTACACTCAGACACAGTTAATGCAGTGGGTCAATGCCCGGAATAGCTCACTAGCCGATCAGTTATTTCCCTACATTACCTATATGGGCGACGGCGCATTTTTTGTGCTTGTTTGCCTGATTATGTTGATTTATAAGTGGCGCATCGGCTTGATGGGCTTCGCCAGTTTTGCACTTTCCTCACTTACATCGGAGTTTTTTAAGAAGATTATTTTTAATGGATCTCCCCGGCCGCTGAAATTTTTTGAGCATTCAACCTTTGAGTACCACATCATTAAAGGGTTGGATATTCATAGCTACAACAGCTTTCCATCGGGACATACAACCACGGCTTTTGCGGTATTTGGCCTACTGGCGTTTCTGGATAAGCAAAAGGAGAGAGGTATTATTTATCTGCTTTTGGGCGTTCTGGCGGGTTATTCGCGGGTTTATTTGTTTCAGCATTTTGTTGAAGATACCTACGCTGGTTCGTTGATTGGGACGATTTCGTCGGTTATTATTTATTTATTGATGTACCGCTGGGTAACGAATAAAGAAAATATAGCCGGGAATTAGGGGCTCTTTTGTCTATCTTTGTTTAGTGCTCTGCCGAACCATTGCCCAAGCGGAGCCGTTACTTCATTACTGACTACAATCAACGTGCATCGACAAACTCTCTCATGAGCGACGCCATTAAGCATGAGTGCGGTATAGCCTTAATCCGGCTCCGCAAACCGTACCAATATTACATAGATAAGTACGGAACGGCTCTTTATGGAGCCAACAAACTCTACCTGCTCATGGAAAAGCAGGTTAACCGAGGCCAGGACGGTGCCGGTATCGCCAATATAAAAATTGATGTTCCGGCCGGTAGCCGTTATATCAGCCGATATCGATCAGTTGATCAGCGACCTGTAACGGACATCTTCGAAAAAGTCAATAAGAAATTCCGTAAAGCCCTCAAAGGCAACAAAGACAAAGCTAAGGATGCAAAATGGCTCCAGGAAAACATTGCCTTTACGGGCGAAGTCTGGATGGGCCACCTTCGATATGGCACACACGGTGCCAACGAAATCGAAAACTGTCATCCAATGCTTCGGCAAAGTAACTGGCGGAGCCGTAATCTGGTGGTAGCGGGTAATTTCAACATGACGAATGTTGATGACCTGTTCAAAAAACTGGTTTCGCTGGGTCAACATCCCAAGGATAAAGTTGACACGATTACGGTGATGGAAAAAATCGGACACTTTCTGGACGAAGAGAACCAGCGCGTATTCGAACGTTTTAAAGGGATCTATGAAAACCCGGATTTGTCGGATATTATTGAAGATAATCTGGACCTTCAGCGTGTTTTGCACCGTTCTTGTCGTGATTTCGACGGTGGATACGCCATGGTAGGCATGACAGGTTATGGTGCCGCATTCGTTGCTCGTGATCCAGCTGGTATTCGGCCTGCCTATTATTATGCCGACGACGAAGTAGTTGTCGTTGCTTCGGAGAAACCGGCTATCAAAACTGCCTTCAACGTCGATTATAGTGCTATTCAGGAAGTGAAACCTGGGCATGCGCTCATTGTCGATAAATATGGTGAGTATGCAGAGCAGGAGTTCGTTACACCCATTGAAAAGAAATCGTGCAGTTTCGAGCGGATTTATTTCTCGCGGGCTACCGATCCAGATATCTACAACGAGCGTAAGGCATTGGGTAAACTGCTGATTCCGCAGATTCTCAAAGAAATTGACTACGATCTCGAAAACACTGTTTTCTCCTATATACCGAACACAGCCGAAACTGCCTTCTTTGGCATGGTTGAGGGTCTGGAAGAATACCTCTATAAACAACGCAAAAAAGCGATTATGGAAGGAATTCTGTTCGAGGAAGAGCTGGATCGGGTACTTTCGTTTAGGCCTCGAATTGAAAAGCTGGTCGCCAAAGACGTAAAACTCCGAACGTTCATCACCGACGATTCGCAGCGGGATGATATGGTGTCGCATGTATACGACACTACGTTTGAGGTCATCAAAAAAGGCCAGGACAACGTCGTTGTGGTCGATGACTCGATTGTGCGGGGAACTACGCTCGAGAAAAGTATCCTGCGTATGCTGGATCGGCTAGGCCCTAAAAAGATCATTATTGTTTCGTCGGCTCCTCAGATTCGCTTCCCAGACTGTTACGGCATCGATATGTCGAAGTTCAAGGAGTTTATTGGCTTCCGGGCTGCGCTCGAATTACTTCGGGAGCGGGGTATGGACGATTTGCTGGATGAAGTTTATGCTCAGTGCGTGGCAGCAATTGAGTCGGGCAATGCCAATCAACAGAACTATGTAAAGGCTCTGTTTGATCCCTTTACACACGAAGAATTATCTAAAAAAGTAGCGCAAATTGTTACACCATCTGATCTGAAAGCCGAAGTAGCGGTTGTTTATCAGACGGTTGAAAATTTACATAAAGCCTGTCCTAACCATTCGGGCGACTGGTATTTTACGGGTAACTACCCAACCCCCGGTGGCAATGTAGTGGTCAACAAAGCCTTTGTGAACTTCATGGAAGGGAAATTGGTAAGAGCCTATTAGCCCTTTTAGTAAAAAGTAAAGTGGGTGGAGTACGTGAAGTTAGTTCCTGCGCATAGGCATAACTACTTCACGTACTCCACCCACTTTACTTTTTGCTTATTTCTCCCAGGCCAGCGCATTAATGTTAGCACCAATTTTCTTCCCTTCGGCTAAACCTGTTTCGTTATCCTGACGAGTGTGAATATTGCCGTAGAAGCGTGAATCGGCAGATTCCTGGGCTGATGCTGCAAAGGAAGTGAACGAGCGGGCTTTAAAGGCAATGTGCCGTAGCGGATCGTCAGGACGACCAACGTGTGAGTCATCCGTAAACGCAAAGTTTTCACCGAATAACGCGGTCAATACGACGGCTGCCGACGATGATTGAGTCGCATGACCCGATGGGTAACCTGGAAATGGTGGAGCTGGCCAAAAAGGCACCCAGGCCGGATCGACAGTCAACCGGACGTAATTATAAGGCCGTATATTATTGTAAGTGAACTTGCAGCGCCAGCATAAAATAAAGGCATCGGCAACGGCCATACCGGTACGAGCAAACGTTTCGGCGGCTTTAGCTAGATTTGCTTTGGTAGCCGTTACAGCAATACGGGCAAGGCTGTACGAATGCCCAGGAGGAGTAAACGAATCGCCTGGATTATCGGACCACCAGAGAGAAATCTCTTTTTCCGTTTGGGTCAAACTTTTCCCCTTGTTATAGACGTCAAGATACTGATTGAAAATAGCGGATTTAACATCGGTTGAATAGGCCAGCGGTTTAGGCATTGGCAGATCGTTATTTGCCTTAACAAACGTCCGATTTTTACCCCAGTAAGGTTGCATCGGAATCTTTTGGCCATTTTCGGTTGGCTGCCACATACCAGCTCCCGTAGGTACAACATAACTTGCGGGGAAATTGCGGGTATAGCCGGCATCGCCCCCATCGGTTTTCGACCACTCGAATAAAGCGTCGGCTATTTTCTTCCCAAAAGAGATCGACCGCTCGTTGACCGTTTCATCAGTTGCTTTATTGGCGGTTAGCAAGACTGTTTCGAGAGAGTCAATGATCGCTTTATTTGCGGCACTGGTGGTTGGGAATAGGCTGCGTATTATCTGGGCTTGGGCTGCATTGGCGCTGATGGCCCAATTGTACTCCTTACCAGCTTCTGCCTGTGGAAGTGAAGTTAAACCCTGAAGCTGACCGACCATAGACTTGCGATTGGCAATACCCGGAATAACCGATTCATACATGGTTAGACCTGCGTAGCCAAAAGCCCGTGATGCTACAGGGGGACTGAAACCTGGGGTGGTTTTCGTTAGTTTCAATTGCAGAGCTGCCCATGCATTGGCAACATCGGCTGAATATTGATCGGCTGCTTTACCTGTCGTTAAGGTTGGCTGAACGTCATCCGTAGACTGCATTCGACAAGCCTGCAGAAATGCAACAAATAGGAGTGTAGCAAGTAGGTTTAAATGGGTGCGTTGAGAGCCATACCTTATAGTTGAGCCCTTACTGGTAAAAGGAAAATGTACATTCATACGGTGAATCGAATAAAAAAAGTAGATGTATTGGCGATGCGGCAGAACGTCAATAGGGAGTTTAGCAAAAATGTTGCCAGAAAAAAGGCCCGAAAATTACATCTATTGACACCGCTGTACACAATACGTTAACTTCGTTGTAGATTTAATACTTGATTAAACCTGATCATCTCTAATGCGTATTCCCGAAGAGACCGTTGAACGAATTCGCCAATCTGTCGACATTCTGGAGGTTATAAACGATTTCGTTTCCCTGAAGAAGCGCGGAAGCAATTACATAGCCTGCTGCCCTTTTCATAATGAGAAAACACCCTCGTTCAATGTAAACCCAACCCGACAGATTTATAAGTGCTTTGGGTGCGGAAAAGCAGGCGATGCTGTTCGGTTTGTGATGGACATTGAGAATATCGGTTATGGCGAATCGCTACGGTATCTGGCCAAAAAGTATGGTATAGAAATTGAAGAAGAAGAGCAGACTCCAGAAGACCTATTGCGGCAGAATGAGCGGGAAAGCCTTCTTATCGTGCTCAACTTCGCCAAAACGTTTTTTCAGGAAACACTCCTGAAAACTGATGAGGGAAAAAGCATCGGCTTAAGTTACTTCCGCGAGCGGGGTTTTACGAACCCAACTATGGAAGCGTTTGAGCTTGGCTACACACTCGACCAATGGGACTCTCTCTTACTGGAAGGTCAACGGAGAGGTTATAGTCGGGATCTACTTGAAAAAGCCGGTCTAATTTTAATTAAGGAAGGCAACGCTGGAGGAGATAATAAAGTATTTGACCGGTTCAGAGGGCGGGTTATGTTCCCGATCCACAACGTATCAGGCCGGGTAATTGCGTTTGGGGCTCGGATTCTGAAAACGGATAAGAATCAGCCTAAATACCTCAATTCGCCTGAAACGACAGTTTACCATAAAAGCCAGGTATTATACGGGATTTTCCAGGCCAAACAATCCATCCGGCAAGAAGATGTTTGCTATTTGACAGAAGGCTATACAGATGTTATTTCACTGCACCAGGCAGGCATCAAAAACGTAGTGGCTTCGTCGGGTACTTCGCTGACAACCGAGCAGATTCGACTCATTGCCCGATTTACGCCAAACGTCACGATTCTTTACGATGGCGATGCCGCTGGTATTAAAGCAGCTCTGCGTGGTCTGGACATGGTTCTGGAAGAAGGACTAAATCTTCGCTTGCTATTACTGCCTGACGGCGAAGATCCGGACAGTTATGTGCATAAAGTCGGGGCAGATGCCTTTAAAACGTATATCAAAGAGCATTCTCAGGATTTTATTGACTTCAAAGCCAGCCGATGGCTAACCGAAGCTGGTGATAATCCGTTAAAGCGGGCCGAGGGTATATCCGATGTATGTGCCAGTATCACTAGAATACCCGATCCGCTGAAACGCCAGACACTCTCGCAGCGCGTTGCGCAGGTATTTCACGTGAGTGAGCAGTCCGTTATTTCTGAAATCAACCGGTTACTGCGAAAACAGCAGGAGCAAACTAAGAAAGATTCTGAACGCCAACAACGTTCGGCGGGTGCAGGAAGGCAACAACCATCTTCAAGTAATACTTTAAGTACGAATGAGCCTTCGTTAGACGATATAAATTCGATGCTAGATGGATTCAGCGTCGAATCGCCTGATTTAAGCGATTTTGGGCTTGATGTAGCCCCAGGTAGGCAGTCGGCTCCTGTTGAGCGCGTAAAGGCTGTTAAAACGCCTATATCATATCAGGAAGAAGAATGCGTTCGATTATTAATAAATCATGGCATACGAGAACTTGAGCCGGGTATTACACTCTGTCAGTACGTATTGAGTGAACTCCACGATATTGAGTTTCAAACATCACCCTACGACCTTATTCTGACGTTATTTCGGGAAGCCTATAATCGGGGCGATATACTGACTGCGAACGATTTCTTAAGCCGACAACCAGGAGAAGGGAATAGCGATAGAGACGTGGAATTGCAGCATGAAGCAATTCATCTAACAACACCCCGTTATGAAATCAGTGATGGTTGGGGAAAGCATGAGATCTTTGTGCCATCAGAAGAGGAAATAGGTATTTTGGCGGATGCCGCCTACCGAAATATCCTGCGAATCAAAAAAATACTCGCTGAACAGCGAATGACAGCTTTGCAGCAACTGCTTCGTGAATCGAGAAATAAAACGCCTGAGGAGTCGGATCAGCTTCTGACCGAGTTTATGCACTTCAAGCGTATTGATATGGAGATATCGGGTTTATTAGGAACGGTTATCTCCGGTTAAAGAAGAAACAAAGCATAAAAAAGCCCCAGCTATATATCATAGAGTGGGGCTTACCTTTATCAACAGGGGAGGGTGAACACTACGCTTGAGCTACCGTTGTGAAGCTAATCAGTTCGGCATCAATTTTACGGTTCAGTTCGTCCAGCAAGCTGGCATGCGAATGAAGCTGACCCGGTTTTGAAGGCTGAGCTGAGCGACCAGACTTCTGCCCCGACATGTCGAGTAGCAGAGTCATCAGAACGTCACTCATGTGCTCACGTAAATCAATCAGTTGCCGCAACCGAGTCCGGTTAAATTTGGGATTACGGCGTGCCGCAACTTGTAAGGAATTGATGACCTGATTCAGTTTGGCATAGCGGCCATGAAACGCTTCTGTCGCTCTTGCCCATTCCATAATCACTTTTTGTATCTCTTCTGCTGACGCTTCGTAGCTAGAAAATACTGCTGATTCTTCCTGATTCATCACCCTACTTGGCTAAACGTGTTTTGCAATTGACTTGATCAAAATTGGCCCTTGCAATTACTGAAAACAAACCAATCTGAGTGAAATCACCCATTTTTGGTGTGAAATCACCCAAAAAGTGTGAAATCACCCTACGCTAAATGGGTGCTTATCTCGCTTTTCTGTGAATTAAACTGGGGTATTCAAACCTTTTGGTTTGTTTCATACTTAAAATTGTTGATTTCATTCACAGTGTGTTATAAAAATCCAAGTATTGGTAGTACATTCATCCACCCATATATGTAATAGACCATGAATCAATCAATCGGTGTCCAAGAGGTCACCAAAAACTTCGCTATTCGTAGGCGAGACTTTTCTATTCTCGTTGCTCAATCAGAGCTGTTCACCTGCGAAGTCTTAAGCCAATTATTGAAGGAACAAGGCTACAATGTTGTTGGCCGTGCTGTTGAAATGGAAGACACACTTCAGCAGATTATGGTGAAGCGCCCCAAATGTGTTATTCTGGAATCTGAAATTTCGGGCGAACAAAGCTTCGAAATCGTCGATCAGATGCAGAGCGCCAATCAGCAAACGAAGTTCATTTTATATACGCGCAAACCCGATCTCCGAACGGTAGCTAAGGCTATGCAAAAAGGATTCTTTGGGTTTTTATATGCCACCGATGGTTTAGAAGAGTTGTACCGCTGTTTCCAAACTGTTAGTAACGGAGGTTGTTATTACAGCAGCGGATTCATGGATTTACTCAAAAACTTCGGTGTCGATATTATTTCTGAATCGACACGGGAAGAACTAAATCGCCTGACCGAGCGCGAACGAGAAGTGTTACGGATGGTTGCCAGTGGGCATACAGCTAACGAAATTGCTGATCGGTTAAATATCAGTTACCGAACGGCCGTAAACCACAAAGCCCACATCGCCAAAAAACTCAATCTAGATAGTATCCGGCAATTGCCTCGCTACAGTATTGCAGTAAAAAACTATCTCTAAATTGCTAGGAAACCGTTTCGAACGGCTGCAAGTCTTCTTGTTGTAACCATTCACGAAGTTCCTGCATCCGGGTGCGTGGTATAACGATAGTGTGTGGTTTAGGCGTGTTGAGCCTGATGCTATATTTCCCATTTTCCCAATGGGTATAGCTTTCTATTGCCTGTCGGTTAACGATATAATCCCGCTTAATGCGCAAAAAATGAGCGGGGTTTAGCTCCGCTTCCAGTTCATTTAAGGTTTTACTGATTGAATAGCGTCCTTTAGCCAACTCGGCATAGTAGAGCCGATCTTCAATAGTGAAATAATAGACATCATTGACCGGGAAGTCCAGCTCTCCAGTTGTATTTCGGCCTTTTAGATGCGTCAGATAGGGGGAGAAAACTGTTGGTTTCGGTGATTCAGCTGCTAGATGTACCAATGCTTTCTGATATCCTTCAGCTTCGGCAGTTTCCTGAGCTTCTCGTCGTTGATTTAAGTAGTCTTTAAGGAGTGATATGTTAAGCGCGATGTAGCCAATTAAAATAACAGGGAACAAATATTTGAAATAAATTTTCCAACTATACGTATGTACGATGTACTCCTTCCAGTACTCCGCCCAAGAATAATCAGGTCCACTCTCTAAAAAGTAGCGAATAGTTTGAGTGAATGGGTTGAAGACTAAAAATGATAATGCTAGAAGAGGTAAAAAACGTAATTCATATTGACTGATAGAACGCCAAGTGTTTTCTACTGTATATATATGTCTAATGCTATGGAAACAATTAATGAGGGTAACGATTGTAAACAGTGTAAATAATTCAGGTATAAAAAGACTACTGACTAATATGCCAACATACTGAAAAGGTCCCCCTGCATCAACAACGATTTGAAGCTTTAGGATATACCCGATGGACCAGCTTACCGCTTCAATTAATGCTATAACTCCTAATAATATAAATACACTATTCAACGGATTTTTTAGAAAGGCCCGTGTAAGTCGAATTTCGTTCATACGCTAAGCTTTATTAAAATAGAGTACTAATATAGACATAATAACTAGACCAATTTGACTAAGTAAGGTATCATTTTTGTTATTAATATTTAGGTAATACCTAGCGTACTCTGGGTAAATAAGGATATTGTTGGAGACTATATACTGTTTGAAAATGATCTTTCTTATGCTAAATATCCTACTGAATTTGGGTTAAAGTGTTGACTCCTGTTGTATCACAACAACCAAAAGTGGGCTGCTTGCATATAATAAGCCCCTACTAGTTTAATTAGTAGGGGCTTATCATTTTTAACGCTCGTGGTACCGCCGGGTGAACTGAAATATTCGCTTAGCTCTAACTTTTGAGAGATTTGTGCTGATTATTGACTGGGCTCGGGCTAGTGAAGGGCTGTTCTGAAGATTGTAGAGCAGTTAGAACTAATAAGCCTATAGCTAATTGACGGCTATCGCGTCTCTTAAGTTTGACATGGCACACTGAGCTGATTTTAGGAGGTGGATAAGCGGAAAGCTTTGATATACTGAGCCGAAAGTAGAAGGGCCTCTAAGAAGAAAGCAACCCGTTTTGACTGAAATCACCATTTGGCCGGACGAAATCACTTAAAAAATTAGAAGTAAGGTAATTTTTTATACCAATCGCCTTGCAATAAATGACTAGCAGAATAGAAAATCATACGTATTTGGGTACGCGCTAGTATTAGTAATCAATAGAGGTTAAGGGACACGCAGAACGTGTATAGTAACGAGAAAAGTAGCTCGATGCTGGCCTAATTAGTGAAGCAATTGAGCTATTTAGGTGAAATCACACATAAAATAGGTGATTTCAGACAGAAAGCATTCGATAAATTAAATCAACAAATGATATTCAAACCCACAATCAGTCATATGTGGCATGACCAATAGCTATTGCTTTAGCGGAGGAAAAGATTGGGCGTATAAAAAGGAAGGTAGATTAACGACCTGAGCGAACTATAATAGATTAGCATGTTCTGGCTTACTGGCATCACGACCCTGTAGCCATTCCCGAAACTCATGCATTCGAACGCGGGGAACAATAATCTTATGATGATCAGGCGTATTGAGCGTAACGATATACTTACCATTTTCCCAATATGAGTAATGTAACACCGCCTGGCGGTTAACAATATAATCGCGCTTAATCCGGAAAAACTGCGTCGGGTCTAGTTCCGTCTCAAGATCGTTTAGCGTTTTGCTGACCATATATCGTTCCTTCAGCGTTTCGGCATAATAGAACCGATCCTCAACGGTGAAGTAATAGGCTTCATTAACCGGGAAGTCTATTTCACCCAGATTGTTTTTGCCTTTCAGATAGCTGAGATAAGGCGAAGGAGCGGTGGGAACAGGTGGCGGGGAGAATGTTTCGGATAAGGCTAAAACTTTTTGAGCAGCTTCAGCAGCTTCGGCTTCGGCAGCTTCCTGGGCCTCTCGGCGTTGTTTTAGGTAATCCTGAAGTAATGAAATATTTATAGCTGAATAGCCTATAAGGATTACCGGAAACAAGTATATGAAATACGTTGACCAATTGAATGTATAAAGAATATAATTTTTCCAGTATTCTGGCCATGAATAATCTGGGTATTTCTCTAAAAAATAACGAACAGTTTGGGTGATTGGATCGAAAATCCAAAAAGCGAAGGCTAAAACAGGTAAGCAACGTAATTCATATCGACCGATAGAACGCCAAGTATTTTCAACAACATATACACCCCGTAAACTATGGAAGAGGTTAATAAGTGCAATTGTAATGAGCAAAGTACATAACTCGGGAACAAATAAGGTACTAACAAGTATGCCGATATAATTTATCGCTCCCCCTGCTTTGTCAACTAGCTTTAGTTTTGAGTTGGGGATAACAGACCAACCAACAGCCTCAATCAATACTACAATTGCCAGTAGTATAAGTAGACTGTTAAATGGCTTCTTCAGGAAAGCTCGAGTGATTCGAATCTCCTTCATATGGTCTTCTTAAAGAAAATTTGGACTAATATACTGGTAAATTTTAACTAATTACAACGAATAATCGGGACTTTTTTGCGATTGATGAGCCTCTGATAAGCCGGTAGCTTTGTATCAACAAAAACAAGCAACAACTTATCAAATAGATAAAATCAAATCGCCATGAAAAAGCAATTTATTATCAAGCCAGCTCAAGTAATTAAAAATGTTCTTACACCAGCTACTAAATTAGAATCATCGAAGCTGTTAAACTTAACAGCTGATAGTACGCCATGTTGTGGTGGTTTTTATACGGATTTTACTAGCCTTGCTAATCCCAAGCCCGTTTTCTCGCTTTAATCTAATTAAGCTACAGTAGCTATGCTTACCACACGGCAACTTTACAAACAGGAGCTAGAAACCTGTCGCCACCACTTCGAACAGGTGGACTTGTCCAAAGAACGGGGTTATTTAATGAAGTATACAACATTCTCTGCAAATGTTGAGAATTTACTTCCTTCAATACCCCGTAAAGACCACGAAATGCTTTTTCGGGAGCTATTGTTGCAACAAGTCTTCACAACGTTTGATCAGAAGTGTTTAACAGCAGGTGATCTGGTAAAGTTGCGTGGAGCCCATAACGTGCTGGATAAAGAGCATAGCCCCAAAATTTATTGCACGTATCACCTCGGGTCGTACCGATTGTTGACCAGTGTGTTGTTTCGCAAGGGAGTTGACTGCGTGTTACTGGTTGGCAGTAACATGAACCGTAGCCAGGGCGCAGAAATGACGGAACATATTGAAGGGTTGCGGGAAAAACATGGCCTTACTAATGTGTTTCGGGTGGTTGAAGCAGGCAGTCCATCTGCCGGATTAACCGTACTACGTGAGCTTAAAGCAGGTCGTTCCCTTATTGTTTTCGTAGATGGGAGTCCCGAGACGGCTCCTGAAGCTGGAGAGGAATCTCAATTTTTGTCGGTGCGTTTTGGCCAGCGCCGTGTCTTAACACGGAAAGGAGTTGGCTATCTATCCCATGCGGCTGGTGTGCCTATCATACCGGTGGTAAGTTATCGAAAGTCTGATATGAGCAATGTGCTGCATTGTCTTAAACCAATTCGTCCAATTGTACGAAGCGATCGGGACATGTATTGCCAGGAGGCTATGCAGCAGTTATACGATTCATTTTGGCCTTATCTGAAACAATACCCAGGCCAATGGGAAGGCTGGAACTTCATTCACTTATTTTTGGAGCCAGAAATAGTCAAGAATAATTCTTTAAGCTATCAGGTCAAACGCCTTGCTTTTAATGAAAATCGCTACTCATTGTGTGATTTGGAACAGGCGCCAATCTTATTCGACCGGAAACTATATCAAACCTATGAGATTACTGAAGATTTACGGGACTTGCTCCTGAATCTTCATGAGGTAGACTCGGTCGAAGATGTGGTTGGTCAGGAGGTGTTTAGCGAATTAGTCGATATGGAAGTACTTCATTAAGTACACTTTCAAATAATTAAGAAGCCCAATTAGATCACCTAATTGGGCTTCTTAATATGTAGTAAAACGTAGTAAAATTTTACTACGTTACTAGGAATTATTACTGATCTCTATTTCTTCCCCCGATTTGTGGAAGAATTTAAAATTAACGATGCCTAAGGAGCTGTCTTTGACAACTTTAACCCAAGTTTTGTACTTTATAAACCATTGCATTTGTTTTGAGTAAATGCCCTTAGTATAATAAGCATATAAAAATGGATTCATCGAGATCGAGATACCGCGCTCATTCTGCTTAGTGAGTATATAATCGAGATTATTTTCGATTACATCTGTTACTAACACGCTGGCCTGGATCGTTCCAGTTCCTCCACAAGTTGGACATACCTCGCGGGTAACAATATTCATTTCGGGCCGGACGCGTTGACGCGTAATCTGCATCAGGCCAAATTTTGTGAGGGGGAGAATGGTAAACTTAGAGCGCTCTGGTTTCATTTCATCGCGCATGATGTCTTGCAGAAGTTTCTTGTTCTCTGCTTTCTTCATGTCAATGAAATCCACGACAATAATTCCCCCCATATCGCGTAGGCGCAGTTGACGGGCTATTTCCTTCGCAGCTTCACGGTTGACACTAATAGCGGTGGCTTCCTGGTCTTCTTCTGAATTAGACTTGTTACCACTGTTAACATCAATAACGTGTAGCGCTTCAGTATGTTCAATAATCAGATAGCCACCACCTGGTAGACTTACCGACCGCCCAAAGAGCGATTTTAGCTGTTTTTCAAGGCCTAAGGCCTCAAAAACTTTTACTTTGCCACTGTAGAGCTTAACAATTTTCTCTTTGTCTGGGGCAATGGTATGAATATAATCCCTGATTTCGTCGTAGGACTCACGGGTATCTACTGTAATACTCTCAAATGACTCATTGAGCATATCACGTAAAATAGACGATGCCCGGTTCATTTCGCCTAACACACGATCGCGTGGTTTGGCATCAGCCAGCGATTTAAGGGCTTGGTCCCATTTGGCAAGAGAGTTTTGCAGATCGCGATCAAGCTCTTCTACATCTTTATCCTGCGCAACTGTTCGTACAATAACACCGAAATTTTGTGGTTTTAGCGACGACATCAGACGCATTAACCTCGACCGTTCGGCGCGGTCGGTGATTTTCTTTGAAAGGTTTACGCCATCTGAAAATGGCACCAGAACTAAATAACGACCTGCAATTGAAATGTCGCAGGAAAGGCGTGGACCTTTGGTTGAGATGGGTTCTTTCACCACCTGAACCAGAATGGGAGCGTTTTTCGTCAGCACCTTATCGATTTTCCCGATTTTCTCGATAGGTGGCTCTAGCTTACCGCTGAGCCGTCCGTTTGTGACGCGCTTGGCGATTACATCTTTAACCAGTTTATTGAGCGAATTAATATTCGGTCCTAAATCCTGGTAGTGCAAAAAACCGTCTTTCTCGTGGCCAACGTCTACGAAAGCAGCGTTGAGGCCCGATGATAATTTCTTGACTGTTCCTAAGTAAAGATCGCCAACGGTGAAGCTGCTGTCTAACTCTTCTTCGTGATACTCCAGCAATCTCTTGTTTTGCAAGAGCGCAATCCGATCACCTTTCTGAGTCGAACTGATAACTAATTCATTACTCACAAGATGAATGTACGGTTAAGAATGGCTATATAAAAAGAAAGAAGCCACGTTCGGGCTTTGCAGACCGGCCGAGGCTTCAAATAGGTAGGCAGTAGGTAATTGCAGAAGGCAGTTATAAGCATAACAGACAGACTGTTGACTGCCTACCGCCGACTATTTCTTCTTGTGCCGATTTTTTCTGAGCCGTTTTTTCCGCTTGTGAGTGGCAATCTTGTGCCGTTTCCGTTTCTTACCGCAAGGCATAGCAAACTAATTTAATGGTTAAAATATGTGTCGACCTACCAACCGGCCAGGTCCTAAAAAGTTGTATAGTTTTAAAGTTGTATAGTTATGCGACTGGCTAATAAACTTATCAATCCGCTAACTGGTCAACTGTATAACTCACTTCAACCGCTCTTCGTATTCACGAACGGCGGCCAGAATTTGCGGGTCTTTCTCCTGCTGCTTTACTTGGGCCAGCACCTGTTTTGCTTCGGTTTTCTGACCAGCTTCTGCTAAACTAACCCCCAAATAAAATTTAGCTTTCCGACTCGACGGGTTGTTGACCAGTATTTGTCGGAATCGCTCAATAGCTCGTTCGTATTGGTTAGACCGCATGGATAGCAGGCCTAAGTTGAACAGAGCTAGTTCATTCGTTGGGTCCTGCTTGATTACCTCACGCAAGAGCATAATACCCTGCATTGGCGTATCGGTATTGACGTAAGTCATGGCCATATTGGCCTTTGCCGATAGCAGGTTTGGATTTTTAGCCAGTGCCTGCCCGTATAAATCACGAGTTTTCTGACCTAAAAGCGCTGTCTTCTTTTCATCGACAGCAAATGTGTAAGCTTCAAAGTACTCATCCCCGGCTCGTAATAGATTCCGTTCCGTTGGTTGAGCAGTTGCCAACTCCTCCGCATAATGCGCTGCGCTGTCGTAGCGAGTTACCTCATGCAATAAGCTGATAAGCTTCACACCAACGGCCTCTTTCTCTGCCGGAGTTGCTTTTGCAAATTCAGTTTGGAGTGTTACCAACCGTTTTTGCTGCTCAGGCAACAATGGCTTTTCATGAATCGGGGAGCCGTTAGCCTTATCAGCTACATTAGGCGAGCCAGCATCTGACTTCCCAGCTCCAGACATTTGCACTGAACGTCCACCTGCTAGTTGCTTACTTTCATTTCGTACAACTACCTTCGGCAAGGTGTATAATCCAACCGTTAGGGCTGCAGCCAACAAGACAACGAGCAATACGAATTTATTCATGATGGAAATCGTCACAATGCAAATGCCTGAGCCAGTCTACCAATTTGTAGTCTTTCGGGCAACGTTGCTTACTCAGCAGTTACTTTCGCTTTGTCGCTGGTTTTTACCTGCTCAACAAAAACCTTGGCGGGTTTGAAACTCGGAATAAAGTGCTCGTCAATTACCATAGCGGTATTTTTCGAGATGTTCCGAGCTACTTTTTTAGCCCGTTTCTTATTGATGAAGCTACCGAACCCTCTCACATAAATGTTCTCTCCCTCGGCCAATGAATCCTTAACTACTGAAAAGAAAGTTTCCAGGGTGTTTGTTACTTCTGCCTTATCAATACCGGTCTTATCGGCGATCTCGGCAATTACGTCTGCTTTCGTCACGACTTCTTAAACTTTAACGTTTACTGTATTGTTGAAAATTCGGGTCTCAAAATGGGAGCACAAAGGTAGGGCTTTCCTATAAAATTAAAAACCCTCTGCTTCCGTTTTTCCTGGTAACGACGTATTTTTTTGTTTTATTTTGAATTGGCTATCAGACCTTAACACGATCGAAACCTCATTTGCGCCTATTCTTGAGCAATGGTATTCGGTTCATAAACGTGACCTGCCGTGGCGCCACACGCGAGATCCTTATCGCATTTGGCTGTCGGAAGTCATTCTTCAGCAAACCCGCGTAGCGCAGGGGAAACCTTATTACGAACGCTTCGTGGATGCTTATGCAACGGTTGCCGATCTGGCTCAGGCCGATGAGCGGGAACTGCTCCGGCTCTGGCAGGGATTAGGCTATTATTCCCGAGCCAGAAATCTGCACCAGACTGCTCGCTATGTAACTCTTCAATTAGAGGGTAAGTTCCCTGATACGTATCAGGACTTGTTGAAAATGAAGGGGATAGGCGCCTATACCGCGGCTGCTATTGCTTCGTTCGCCTTTGGAGAGCGTGTTCCTGTTGTCGATGGGAATGTTTATCGTGTGTTGGCACGGGTATTTGGTATTGAAGAAGATATTACCACTACGACTGCAAAAAAAACGTTTGCGGCCCTGGCAAACCGTCTGATTCAATCAGCCGACGATCCGGCAACCTATAATCAGGCAATAATGGAGTTTGGGGCCATTCATTGTACCCCTGTTGCGCCTGATTGTTTACTTTGCCCGTTGCAGCAAGGATGTGTTGCTTATTTGACCGGACGACAACACCAATTGCCAGTTAAAGCTAAAAAAGCACCTGTACGCGAGCGGTTCTTTACGTACCTCATTTTTCGAAGTAAGGGAAGGCTGGCTCTCCGTGAACGAAAAGCGAAGGATGTCTGGCAAAATCTTCACGATTTTTATTTGCTTGAAACCGAAGACCATCAAGATGCGTTACAAGACCTGTTGCTTCCTGAAGCGGCTCTGAATCTAGTGCAGCAGGGGGGGATTGCGGGTTTGCCGGTCGAGTCGGTTCAGCTATTATCGCACCAGCGGATTCGGGCTAAATTTTATCTGATTGATCTGCCTGATGAGCCTACCGGAAGCTTACCGACCGACTTACACTGGTTTACAATTGACGAAATTAATGACCTTCCAAAGCCCGTATTGATCACAAATTATTTGGAAAATCTGTTTGGATAAGTGGGTAGATTTCAGTATCTTTAATCCTCTTAAACGCTACGGAATTTTATACGTAACCAACAAAACAAAGCGTATGGCAAGTCTTAATAAGATGACAATTATCGGTAACTTAGGTGCCGATCCTGAAGTTCGTTATCTTGATGGTGGAGCAGTTGTGGCAACCTTTAATGTCGCAACTACTGAAAAATATACAACCCGAACCGGGGAGAAAGTAGAACAAACCGAGTGGTTCCGAATTGAACTCTGGAATGAACAAGCCAAAGTGGCTGAAAAATATTTGAAAAAAGGAAACTCTGTTTACGTAGAAGGTCGTCTTCGGACGGAATTGTGGACAGATAAAGAAGGTAAAGAACGCACATCACTACGAGTTCGGGCCAATACAATGCAATTGTTGGGTAGCCCCAATAGCGACCGGCAGGAGGAACCTTCGTATGAGGCACCTCGCCAGCAGGCAGCTCCCCCACAACCCGCAGCCCGTCAGCAACCCGCGCCACAGCCTGCACGCCAACAGGCTGCACCATCGCGCAGGGAGCCTGAGCCGGTGCCCTTTGAGAGCAACAGTGGTGATGACGATTTGCCGTTCTAACCTGCATAACTTGCTCTTTTGTTGAACGAGATTTGATATACATGGATCCTGGTGACCCTCTTCCTCGACAGGTGCTCCCAGCCGCAGACGGCTGGAGCACCTATTTTGATTTATACGGCCCTTATACGGCCCTGATTTTATTGCTGCTGACGCTGGCTGGATTGGTATCGGCATCAGAAGCAGCATTCTTCTCGCTTTCTCCCGATGATCGTGCCTTCTGTCGGGATAGCATGCAGGCCGACGATAAACGGATTGCCACTCTTCTCGAACGCCCTAAGCGGTTGCTGGCATCGCTGGTCATTTTCAATAACTTACTCAATATTGCCATTGTTGTTATCGTAACCTACCTAACCTGGGAGATAACTCGTATCTCGTCAGAGTCAGGCTGGATATTGTCGGCTACGGCCTTAGCGACCACAGTTGCCATTGTTTTGTTTGGCGAAATTGTACCGAAAGTATACGCGAGTCAGAACAACCTGATTGTGGCTCGTAAGACTGCTCCTTTAGCACAGCTTGGTTTAGCCGTATTCCGCCCATTGGCAATGATGCTGGTGAACTTGAGCAATCAGATTGATAAGCGTATCCAGCGAAAGGGCTATAAATTATCTGTAGAAGAGCTAAGCCAGGCGGTGGAGTTGACAGGGGCTAATGCAACTGTTGAAGAAAAAGAAATTCTTAAGGGTATTGTCAACTTTAGCAATCTGACGGCTCGTCAGGTCATGCGGGCAAGACTGGATATTTCGGCTGTTAGCGACGACTTATCGTTTAGCGAATTACTGGCTCAAATCAACGCATCGGGCTATTCAAGGGTGCCGGTTTATGGCGAATCGCTGGACGAAATAGAAGGCATTCTTTATATAAAAGACTTACTACCCCACATACATGCTGATGATTCGTTTCGTTGGCAATCGTTGCTACGGCCAGCATTTTTTATTCCTGAAAATAAGAAGGTAGATGACCTGCTTCAGGATTTTCAGAAGCGACGTGTACACATCGCTATTGTGGTTGATGAGTATGGTGGTACACGCGGTCTGGTAACGCTGGAAGATATTATCGAAGAGATATTTGGAGATATAAACGATGAGTTCGACGATGAAGATCCGCTGGGCTATCGTCGGGAAGATGATCAAACGGTGATATTTGAGGGTAAAATGTCGCTAACCGATGTGTGCCGGGTGCTCAATGTCGACCCAACAACCTTCGAAGATGCTCAAGGTGATAGTGAATCACTAGGTGGTCTCTTGCTGGAGTTGTTTAGCCGACTTCCGAAACCGGGTGAAGAAACGACCTACAATGGGTTCCAGTTTCAGGTGTTATCGGCCGACGATAAACGGATCAATGAAGTACGCGTGCGGAAAAATGACGTGGTGAAAGAAGCAGAAGGGTAAGGGGAGATCATCACTTTTTTATACCCAAAGTCCACGTCCTTGGTTATAGTCTGCTCCGATCTGTTGGATTGTACTTGCAGAATAACTCAGAATTCCCTTTTTGCGAAGCTCTCGCAAACGAGTTTTCTCGAGCCACGACAGCTTACCATCAACCAAAACCCCGAATACAATGAGTCGTTCCAGGCTTCGGCGTACGGCAATGGGAGCATTGAGCATCTTTTCGGTAAAATTGCCTGTCAGCGGTTGATCAATAGCTAAATGAAATTGATCCAGCAACGTTTCGGTAAGCATGAGGTGGGCATAATTATGCTGCCTTTTCAGGATAGAAACGTATTGAAGAGCTTCCAGAATCAAGGGGCGAAATTGATCGTTTTTGCCCCATTCTTCATGCAGTTCATGAACAAACTCACGAATCGTAATGGGTGCCATTACCCGAACCTGCGCTTCGTGGAGCGTTTGCCAGGATGCCCAGGTATTCCAAAGCGCATAAATTGGCATACCAGCCAGATTCGTTACGGGGTGTAAAGTATATTGGCCAATCGATTGCTTTACTACCAATTTTAACGCGAGCGTACTAAGTGCCGCTTTGACCGTGTTCAGCAGAAAAAAGATCGTTAGTCCCCAACGCGGTGCACTCATGTACGGATCAGTTCCAAATCGAACGAAACCCTGATATTTTTCGGAAGCAGCGTTCGCCAGTGATTGCAAATGACGTTCATATTGGGCGTCGTGAGCACGAGGAAACTGGCATATTTCCATAATCGACTTTACGCCCCACAGGTTAATCGCCAGTAATAGATTCACCTCCAGATAGACCAATAAAAGGCTATATAAAACGGTAATAAGCGGTAACTCGTAGGCACTTCCCAGAAAGCGAACAGTTGTTGTACTGAACAATTCAGGCCATGAATCCTGAGGCCAGTAAAACAACAAAACGCCCACTATGCCAAGCAGAGCAGCTATTGTTAAGGTTATAAGTTTTATTCGGCGGATAACTCGGCTTTCAACAGCATTCAGCACATAAGGCTCATCGGCGGGGTGTGCCATATCGAGTACCTGCCGCAAGTAGCGCATCGACAGATGGTCAAGTGGACCAGTACTGTTGTTCGGAGGGCGGGTAGACATGATCTTGGTTTGTAACAGTGGCGTTAGGTAGTAAACTACTAAAACACAGAGGTTGTTGGCAAACAGCCAGATATAATCAACTAGCTTTGACTAAGCGGTAGAATCTCCTTTGATAATCAATAGGTAAATGCAGCCCTGAATACACTTTTACGGGGTAGTTTATAAACGCCCTTTACCTATGAAGTACGTACTTTTTATACTTGGCGGCTTATTGGCCAATCAACTACAAGTTTTAGCTCAGGTTGCCCAGTCGCCCAAAACATTGCCTGTTCAGCAGCGCGTTAAAGATGAAATGACAGATGCTGCGAATGTGTTTCTAGGAACGTTGACGCCAGAACAACGGGAAAAAACAACGTTCGCATTTGATAATGAAGAGCGGTTCAACTGGCACTTTGTACCCCGAGAACGGAAAGGCTTGCCTTTAAAGCAAATGACGCCAGAACAGCGCAAGGCAGCTATGGCAATGCTCAAAACAACACTAAGCCTGCAAGGTTATGAGAAAGCAACGTCCATTATCGACATGGAGAATGTGCTGCGTGTGATTGACAATCGGCCACCCAATGATGTGTACCGTGACCCAGAAAATTACTCCTTTACCGTTTTTGGTGATCCAGCCACCAATACGCCCTGGAGCTGGCGTATCGAAGGGCATCATTTATCGTTGCAATTTGTGGCTGTAGAGGGCAAGGTGTTAGCCCAGACGCCTACGTTTTTTGGCAGTAATCCGGGCGTGTTGAAATTTGACTCGAGCATGGCCGACAAGCGCATGTCGGACCCACGTGTAAAGGATTTACCCCAAAAAGGACGAGCGATCTTAAAGCTGGAAACCGAAAAAGCCTTTGCGTTATTGAAAACCCTGAACACCGACCAGCGCAAGCTGGCAATACTGGCCCCGGTTGCTTATCCTGAAATGGTTACGAGCAATAAGCGTAAAGCGTCGCTGGAAAAAATGGACGGCGTGAAAATGGCCGACATGAATGCCGAGCAACGTAAATTATTTCTGGATTTGATTCAAACTTATTTAGCCAATTACCGCATTACGTTGGCCAAACAACAATTGGATAAGCTCAAGAAAGCAGGTCTGGACGAAATCCGGTTTGGCTGGGCCGGTGATCTTACGCCTGAGCTGGGAGATGGCAAGGGCTGGTACTATCGGATTCATGGTCCAACGATCCTGATTGAGTACGATAATTCGCAAACGAATGCCAATCATATCCATACGGTAGTGCGCGATTTGACCAATGATTGGGGAGAAGATTTATTACAGGAACACTACAAAAACGTTAGTCACGGTAAGGACTGATGCAACCAGAGTAGGCCGTTTAACAATTTTTAAGCCATTTATAAGGTTGTTTTTTCTTAATTTGTCCAGATTATTTGTTCTCAATTCATGAAGAAACTCCTTATTAGTGCGTCGGTTGTCTTGCTTTCGATAGCAGCTTCGGCGCAGGAATCGCAGTGGTATCTGCAAGATAAAACCGATAAAACAGCTGGTATTAGCGTTGAGCGGACATACCGTGAACTACTGAAAGATCGAAAGCCAACTCCCGTTATAGTCGCTGTAATCGATGGTGGAATCGACACCACGCACGAAGATTTACGGCGGGTATTATGGGTCAACCCCAAGGAAATTGCCGGAAACGGGAAAGACGACGATAAAAACGGCTATGTCGATGACGTACATGGTTGGAATTTCATTGGTGGTAAGGATGGCCGAAACGTCAATTACGAAACAACCGAAGTTACTCGCTTGTACGTACAGTTAAAGCCTAAGTATGAAGGGAAAGACCGGAAATCGTTAAAGCCAGATCAACAGAAAGAGTATGATCTGTACGTGAAAACGAAGGCCGAAGTCGAAAAAAACCAGGCACAGTACAAAGCGCAGTATCAGGGAATTGGTCAGTTTTATACCCAATTTTCAGGTGCGGTCGATAAGCTGAAAAAAGCGTTGAATGTAACGAAGCTAGACACGCTTACTTTGCTTAAAGCTGCCGATACACTTAAGGATGCCAGTTTGAAGCGGCCTGTTCTGGGTATCTTACAGATATTGGGTCAGCAGGGAGCGCCTGATACCGATGTGATTATGAATGAACTCGAAAAGGCGAACGAGCAACTCAAAGCCCGTGCCGAGTATCATTACAATCCTGACTTTGATGGCCGTGGTGTTGTGGGTGATAATCCAAACGACATGACCCAGCGCGATTATGGCAACGCCGATATTTCGGGCGCTAATCCTGACCACGGTACGCACGTTTCGGGTATTATCGGGGCCGATCGGACCAACAATATTGGCGTAAAAGGAATAGCCGATGCTGTTCAGATTATGGGTGTGCGCGCCGTACCTGATGGTGATGAGCGTGATAAAGATGTGGCCAATGCCATTCGGTATGCGGTTGATAACGGCGCGCAGATTATCAATATGAGCTTTGGAAAAGACTATTCTCCACAGCGTAGTGTAGTTGAAGATGCCGAACGCTATGCGCTTTCGAAAGGAGTCTTAATGGTGCATGCCGCCGGTAATGATGGGAAAGACATCGATACGGCGGCTAATTACCCCGCTCCCCGATTCATCAATGGTTTAGCTATTCCGAACGTAATTACAGTAGGGGCCAGTGCCGAGCCAAACAACAGCGATTTGGTGGCTAGTTTCTCGAACTACGGTAAGCAGAATGTCGATGTGTTTGCACCAGGTAAAGATATTTACTCAACCGTGCCGGGTAGCAAATACGAAAATAATAGTGGTACCAGTATGGCCTCGCCCGTAGTGGCAGGGGTAGCCGCGGTACTGAAATCGTATTTCCCGAAGCTAACGTATGCGGATATCAAACGGATTATTCTTCAATCGGCAACGCCCTATTCAACCAAGGTGACCCGACCAGAATCTACGGATACAGTTTCGTTTAGTTCATTGTCGAAAACGGGTGGTATTGTCAATTTGTACGATGCCGTGAAATTGGCACTGGCCGAGGAAACGGCCTCTGGCAAAGCGAAGTAAGGAGCATAATAGCGAATCTGATAACAACCGGGTCGATTAAGCCAAAAGTGCTTTGATCGACCCGGTTTATTTTTTGATAAATCGCCCGATCTGGATGCCAGACCCATCGGCAAGACGGAGAATATACGTTCCGGCGGGCAGAGACTGAATCAGAAAATCGCCTTCAAATTTCCCGTTCGAGGCTTTTATTGACAGTACAGGTTGTCGTAAAACGCCGTTCAGATCAAATAAACTGACCTGAACCTGCTTGGCCACAGGATTGGTGTAACGAATGGAAATGGTATTTTCTGTCGGGTTTGGGTAAAAGATAAATACACCCGCTGGATCGGCGATCGTTGTAGAGACTGCTGTCGATTGCACCAGACGATTCGTGGACCAGCCTACGCAGTTGTGCTGCGTTATCCGTACTTTGTAAGTGCCTTCCGTTGAGACCGATAGGCGGTAATCAGTGGCATTCGCTAATGCACTTTCATTCCGGTACCATTGATACGTATAAGAGGTGTCGAGGGGAGCTTTTAGGGTAACAGTGGCACCTTTAGGAAGACTTAATTCTGTTTCTTCAGGCATCAACTCAATGGAACTAACCGAACTAAGCTGGATCGTTGTTTCGGCGGAGAGCGCCTGGCAACCATCCTGTGTTATTCGAACCTGGTAGTTACCTGCCTGGGTAGCATTAAATGTACTTGCCTGCGCATTCGCAATAACCGAATTATTCAGGAGCCACTCAAATGTAACGCCTGTTAATGGAGCCCCATTGGGCGAGGTTGCTACTAAATGAACGGAGGTATCTGTACGGCAAAGCCACTGATTACCAGTTGGCGATAGTGTTACCGCGGTTGTTCGTGTCTGAACCAGAATGGGTTGTGATGTCGCTGAACAACCGTTATCGTCGGTAATGCGTAGCGTATATGATCCGGCTTGGGTTGCCTGATAACCAGATGAAGCCCCACCTGCCAAAATTGTTCCGTTGAGAAACCACTGGTAGTGCAAATTCGCTGAAAAATTACCCGCTTGTAAAGGCAGCGTTGCTCCCGGACAAATCGTTGTATCACGCGCCGGAATGGTCGTAGCAGTTAATTGGCAATTAATTCGATGGAGGCCGCTCACAATCAATGAATAAGGCTGGCTCGAATACGTCATCTTGCCTTTATGCGAAACCGTTATCGTATAAGTTTTTCCGGCTACAGGATTGGCGATATACACCTGCTCAACATTATCACGCACATTATCTCCTCGGCTGGCGGCTTGTGCTGGTTTCGCCGGATCAAGAACAAATGGCAGGTTGGTCTGTTGGCCGTCGATGATCCGTAAATCGAGATCATTGATAAGTTTGGGCGTTGGACTGTCCACCGAACTGGGGACAACGCTGGTGGCTACCCCTTCGGGATCGGTCCAGGACAAGGTGACAATCAAGGGCTCGTTGCCCTGAGCGACGATGGATCGGGTATATGTACTCCCGGCGATCAAACTTTGTTCAAGAACCAAGTGGGCCAACTCTTCATTGAGTAACAAACGAGCAGCAGCTTCGGTATTTAACAAGCCCCATCCCTGCCGATAATCGGGACCTGCTGCCGGGTTAGGCCGATCTGCCGTATGCAGAGCCAATCCTTTGAGAGTAGCCGCTCGCATAAATTGGCCATTAGCAGGCAAGCCGCTTGCCCGCTGACGGGCGTAGAGTTCCTGTAATAAAAATAAAGACCCCGACACATTAGCCGATGCCATTGAGGTTCCGCTATAAGTACCATAATCCGTATTCGATGTACCGATAGACGATAACACATCGGACCCAATTCCCAATAAATCGGGCTTAATGCGTCCGTCATCGGTAGGCCCCCAACCGCTAAACGCTGTTGAACCAACTAAAGTGGGCACATTTGCATTGGCATACGTCACATCGGCAGCTCCAATTGTCAATACGTTTTTGGCTGTAGCTTCGGCCGGAATTACATCATAAGCATCGTTTCGGCTGCGGGCAATTGTGCTTTGGGTAGTCGTATTTCTGAGATAATACGCCGTTCCGGTGGGTGGCCCGGTTTCACCGCGTTTATTATCCGCCGAGCGGACCATCAAAAAATAGGGGTTGTTATAGGCAATTCGGTCGAGATCCTGCGCTTTGCTTGTATAAAAGCCAAACAAATAATCTTCGGTTGCGCTGATAGTTGTATTACCCCACCATTCCCATTTTAAGTTCGAGTCGGTGCCAGGCCGGGAGGCATTGTATACCCAGCCAACTACTGGCCCGTAAGCATGGTTGGAAAGGAGTAAGTTAGGGGCTGCCGTGAGCAACTCGGTCACGTCGTCGGTATAGTCCCAGACAGATAATTGAGCCCCATAAGCCATTCCTTTGGCGAGTGGGTTCACCCCCTTACCAACAAGCGTTCCCGCGAGATGCGTAGTGTGGTCATTGACTCCGGTGATGTTATCTTTCTGGGTGATCTTGGTGCCGTTCGTCGTGGTTCCGCTGAACTCCTGATGCGATTCCAATACTCGGCCACCGTCCCATAAACCCAGCCGACCAGCCATTGCTGGTGAGCTACCTGATAGCGAAATGGCTAATGAGCCACCACCTTGTAGCGCCACTGTTCGGGTTCCTCGAGCCGCTTCAACATTATGCAGTGAATAATAAACAGGTTGCCCCAGAGCGTCGACTTCCTGAAGTCGGAAAACGCGGTGATTGGAATAGTTTTTGTAGAGAGGCCAATTGTTCCGAAGCGCTAGCGTAAGGGTTCTTTTTCGGTTTTGCGCATAGCGGTCTACCAGCTCAGTTTGCCAGGGTAGTTGTTTTTTGGATGAGACAGACTGCGCCCAGACGAGGCTATCAACCCCGTTTATAAACACCAAAATAAGGCAGAGCGATAGGCGAAAAAACCGCCAAATACTGCGCTGTGCCTTATTTTGAGTGATTGTGCGATTCTTGTTGAGAAGTGTCAGATGCGAGTTAGGTTATTGCTTTTGGATTCGTTTTACCCGAACGCTTTGCGTCCGGTCATCGCCAACAACCACAAAAAACGTACCGCCGGGAAGGCTCGACACATCTAATATTGTCGAATAATTTTTTCCATCGAGTTGTAAAGCGCCCGTTTGAACGGTACGGCCCTGAATATCAGTCAGGCGGAGCGCTGGAGCCTTAGGTAGAGATGCTGAAACGGCCAGTGAGACCGTCACTTGTTTGGTTGCCGGGTTCGGGTAAACTGCCAGTTCGTCGTCACTTAACAGAGGTTCAGTGGCCAAAATCGTTAGAACAACTTCGTTAGAAATCGCCACACCACAGCCATTCACATTGCCTTGTACGGTGTACCTGCCTGATTGTACTACCGTAAAGGTGGTTCCGGTTGCACCAGCAATAGCTACCCCATTCAATAGCCATTGGATGTTTGAAACGGCGTTGGTCGTAAGAACAAAACCATTGGCCACCAGGGTTGGCGTTTGCGCTGTATTAAGTGATACCGCCACCGCAGGTGATCGAGTGGAGGGGCAACTATTAGCCACCTGGAGCGCATATGAGCCTGCTGTCGTAACCTGAAGCGTACTGCTGGTGGCACCACTTATCGCTGCGTTACTTTTATACCACTGATACGTTAGTCCAGCCCCCGTTGTAACAGCTTGCAAAGCAACACTTGAGCCCTGACAAATACTTACCGACCCATTGGGCGTAATGGTTGCCGTTGGCGATGTACTGGTGGTAGGAATTACAGCTGTTCGTTGCGGGTTGGGGCAGTCGAGCGATCTGACTTTCAGATTATAGAAATAATACCAGGCCGTTTTAAGGGTATCGGTTGTGCTTCCGCTGGTATATAACGACCCCGTCACGGATACAATAGGCGTGCCCGTCGAGGTTTTGAGCTGATACGGGAATCCGTTTACACCCACATTACTTCGGAAAATAGAAGCACCACCAGAATAGTCGATCGTAATTTTATAATCGCCTGCTTCTGGAATGCGTAAGTTAAGCGGGTAAACCGCCCCCTGATCATTGGGATCGTCAACTAAATTGCCATTGCTGGTGACCGTTGTTAAACTTTGGTCACGTGTTGGCTGTACATCCAATGTAACACTTGAAATAATTGTTTCATCTAATCGATGTACTGTAAATGTCACTTGTCCTGCATTGCCAATATAAAGCCGCGCACTTTCAATAAGTATGGGTACTGTAGTCGAGATGATGGGCGCTGGGGTATAAGAGCCGTAATACGATCCGCCCCCAAATTCGGTTTTAGTTATAGGGCCAACGATACCTGAAAAATCGTTTAGCGTAGCATAAAAGTGGCCAGTTGCTGGTAGATTTTTAACTGAAAACTGGTTACCTGCTGCCAATAGATTACCTCCCGTCAGAGCATCGTACCAATAGGCCGTGCCACTTCCTACATTGCGTAATGAATAAGCCGAATCTACACTGCATTGTGTGGCCATAAACAGGCCGCTGGCGGGCACTGGAGCCGTGGTACGGGTTTCTGTGACGCTATTATTCGTCGCGTTCTGATCTGTACTTAGGCTTGTCGTAATCGCAAACTTATACGTTTGGCCGGCTACCAACGTGCTGGCTGCTGGTAACTGAAGCGTCAGAACACTTTCCCGAAAAGCAGCCAGAGTAGGGACGACGCCACTTAGCGTTGTTAGTTCAACATTGTTCGCATCCGTGATCTTAACGCTTACTGGTACGTTTGTCTGATCGGCGGTTCCGTAGTTGTGTACCCGTACCGATATGGCCATATCGGTATTGGTTTGACCACAGAAGTTAGTCTCCGGCGAAACCAATGCTGTTGCGCCAACATCATTCATTGTCTGCACCACATTTAGCAGATAATCCTGGGTTTCGCCGTTTCCATAAAGGCCGCAGGCTGCTACCGATGCTGCATTGTCGGTTTCGGTAGCCACCAGGCGAAATTTGATAATCTGCCCGTTGGTTACGCTGGTTGGAATCGTAAGCGTGGTTGTGAATTGCGCTGAGTTTGCCAGCACACTCGAGGTCGCGAGGGTTTCACCAGCGTCGTCGAAGCTGCCATTTTGATTCCAGTCGGCAAAGGCTTTCACAACTACGTTTTTGGTTGCCCCACAAGTGCTCAGCGATACGGTCAAAGGAAGCTGTTGGCCAGCCTGAATGGTTGTCGATACTTGTGAAAAGTCGTTATACGATGTACAGCCAGCGGCCCCTGCCTGATCGATGCTCCCCATTTGTACCCGGCTGATTTTCGTATCGGCAGTTGAAGTTGGCCGCGATTCGCAATAGGCTTTACCGCCCGCACCACTCACTAAAAGCGCATAGTCTTGTTTGCTGCCGTTTAGGGTGCCTTTGTGGGAAATGATCAGCGTGTAAGTCTTGCCGGGTATTGAATTATCGATGATGACCTTCTCTATGTTATCGCGGATGTTATCGCCGTGGGTAGCGGCATTGGCTGGATTATTCGGGTCTAATGTCCAGGGTTGCGTTGTAGTTGTGCCATCGTTAATGCGCAAATCAAGGTCATTAACGAGCTTTGGTGTTCGATCATTCAGAACACTCGTAGGCGTACCCGCCGGATCGGTCCAGCAAATGGTTGCCACCAACTGGCCACGCCCAGATGCGGTTACCCGAATCGTATCACGTTGCCCTTGTGTGAGGGTTCGTTCACTCAATAAATTGCTTTGATCGGTATTGCCAATGACCTTAGCGGCCCGTTCCATATTGAGTAAGCCCCAGCCAAACTTATAATCGGGACCCGGTGTCGGACCGGCTTCGTCGGCGGTATGTAAAACCAATCCACGAAGCGTCGAGGAGCGCATGTATTTGCCCGAATTGAGCTGGGCGTAATATTCCTGAAGTAAGAGAATTGATCCCGCGACATTCGGGGAAGCCATTGATGTACCACTCTCAATAACATAGGCACTGTCGGTAGTTGAGCCACAGGAAAGGATGTTAACGCCCGCACCAACTATGTCTGGTTTGATACGACCATCATCGGTAGGTCCCCAGCTACTAAAGTCGGCTAGTTGAACATCGTTAGGTTGGTTATAGCCGAATGCCAGATTACTAATCGCGCCAACAACTAAGGTATTTTTTGCCGACGCGGGAGCAGGGAGTACATCATATCCCGTTTGATTGTCACGTGGAAGTGTACTGATTACGGTTTTGGTCTTCGTTGTATAATTCCCCATGATATAAGCTTCGCCGGTTGCAGGACCATTGTAGCCCCGGGAATTACCCGCTGCACCAACAATAAGGTAATTTGGTGCATTGACAGTAAGCTGATCCCAAGACCGGGTACGACTATCATAAACCCCAAATCTATAATCATAAGTCTTGCTCACTGTGGTATCGCCGTACCAAATCCAGGCATACTTAGAGGTAGCGTCTGGATTTGGGATAAAGCCTGTATTATATCCATAAGAGTGATTTGATACGAGCAAATTAGGCGCTGCGGCCGTCATTTCAGTAATATCATTCGTGAAGTCCCAAGCTTTCAGCCTTGCTTTATTAGCCATACCTCGTACCAATGGATTTAGGCCAGATGCGATCATAATACCTGATACGTGAGAGGGATGTTCTTCATCGTCAATCTTTGTACTGGCGCTATCCATTTGTGTAACTCGTCCCGCCAGCTCAACGTGCGTAGTTAGTACGGCCCCACCATCCCAAATGCCCAGTTTTCCCTGTACTGAAGCACTGCTTCCCGATAGATCCAGGCCAAGGCTACCACCCGCATAAAGTGCATTGGTACGAGTAGTAATGCCGGCCTTTGTAGCACTAGACGTTACGTAATAAAGCAAGTTACCACGGTCATCCACTCCCTGTAAGCTCATTTTACTTCCATCAGGAAGTCTCGTTTCTAATGGACGTCCTAATTGTTTCGCCAGCGAAAGGGCACGACTATAATTAGTATCGTAGGTTTTCTGAAATGTCTGCCGAAGCTGGTCAATCTGCTGTCTCTGCGTAGCGGAGTAAGGTATTGGCTGGGCGAAGAGAAGTGTATGAGTAACTGATAGAAAAAGAACAGTCAGTAGCCAGTTAACATTGAACCATAAACGTTGACACATGGGAATATCAGCTAATTATAAACGCGCTAGGAAGATACATATAAGTACGATAGATCCGCAGTTTCTGTTGCGTAGGAGCCTGATATCAGGACCGATTAACTACTTTTTAATTCATGAATTATCATTTTATGTAATAAAATTAAAAATAATAGATACTTATTGTTGTGTTAATATTTTATAAATAGTTACTTTTGGATTCAATCTTCTATTATATACTTTTATGAAAAATAATTACTTAACTCAGTGGGTGCTTAGCCTGATTTTGCTTCTGCTGGCTAGCTCAAGTAGCCAGTTGTGGGCACACACTCCTCCAACAGTTTTAACCCCAAGCACGACCCTGGCTTTTCAGGTGGTAAGCTACAATTGTACATCAGGTGTGCTCCAATATCAATTTACAGGAGGAGATGGCTCGCCTATCAATGTGTCGATTCCGGGTGTTTTTGGCGGGAGCATGAATGCCAATACCGTAGCTAGCACCACGTTTCCATCCGATGCCCGAACGGCAGGTAACATGACAGGCACCGCCACTCAATCGGGTAATACCATCGCCATTAATTTTACCAAATCCTGCACCACCACTACACCCCCACCCACCAATCCAACGAATCCTCCTTCAAATGGAAGCCTGGCTTTTCAGGTCGTGAGCTATAACTGTACATCGGGTGTGCTCCAGTATCAGTTTACAGGCGGGAATGGTTCGGCAATCAATGTGTCGATTCCGGGTGTTTTTGGCGGGAGCATGAATGCCAATACGATAGCCAGCACCACGTTCCCATCGGACTCACGCACGGCAGGCAACATGACAGGCACCGCCACTCAATCGGGCAATACCATCGCCATTAACTTTACTAAATCCTGTACCACAACCAACCCACCACCTACCAATCCACCGACGGGGAATTGCCCTTATTCAGAAGGACAGTTTTTATTTACTACCAGCTGGGGCGAGTCGGTCTATGCCCATTATTACAACAACACCTTATTTGCAGCTTACCAGAATGGAAGTAATTTCCGACCTCAACATTGGTTGGTGGCTACTGGCCAAATGACGAGCAGTGTAGCCAGTTGTTTTGCCGAAAATGATCCGCATACCACCACGACTCCCACACAAAATCCGAATCCCACTCCAACAACATCGCCCGTTCAGGCAGGCAGTAACTTTGCCGGGAGTTTTGATGGAGCCGACTGTAATGGTATTAGCGGCTGGGTCGTCAACAAAAATACACCCCACCAATCTACTAAGTTTGATGTGTATATAAATGGCTGGTTGGTGGCAGTTGGTGTTCCTGCTACCAATACTCGGCAGGATGTCGCCAATGCGCTGGGTATTTCGGGTTACAATGCTTTTGGTTTCTATATGCCCTTGCCTAACAGGTTTAAAACGGGGAGCGCCATGATAATTTCAGTCAAATATTTTGGTACCCAAACCAATATCCCAGGAAGCCCTAAAACAACAGCCGCTTGCCCGGTTAATCCATTGGGCTGTAATGGCGATGGAGCAGGCAGAGTAGCGTATGCTGACGGAGGAGGAGCATTACAATTAGTGAAGGGAAGTAGTTCGCATGTTTCCTCTTTAACTGGCAAATTAATTCCTGTACGCCAGGGGACGACCTACTCGTTAGGTGTATATGCCTATGCGCCTGGTGTGCAACGGCCAAGTTTAGCCCCTCAGATTACAGCGGCAATAGTAGGGGGAGCATTGGCAGGGGCTAATCTCTTACAGCAACCGACGTCCCCAGACCAAAGTCGTTCACTTTCCTCTAAAGCACCTGTTCTTGGTATTAGTACAGCACTGGTAGCTCCACTGGTTAAGTCGCTCATAGCAAGGCGCCTACCTAATGCTCGTGTGGAGTTAGCTTTTTATAACAGACAAGGCAAATTTATGCACCGCCAACAGGTTAATGTTAGCAAGGACGCTCTTGGTAATTGGGAGTTCCTACATATTAAAGGCTATGCCCGTGAGAATGGATATGTAGTCGTTCGCTTACAAAACCGGAGTAAAACACCAGTCTGGTTCGATGATGTTTCGTTTCAGACACGCCAATTGTCCCAACCGGCGTTAATTACTAAAGAGCTTTTCTCTCCTAAAACCATCTCCACAACTAGTGATTTTGCACCACAGCAGCCAATCAATCCAGAAAGTCTTTATCGGAACTGTACATCAGAGACTCCTGTTAACGGTGGTTGGTTGAATGCGTATGTAAACGTAACAGCTAATGGCAATGATTTCAGTCCAAATTGGGGCTGGGTGTCGGGTCCAAGTAGTGGTAGCATCACAGGGGGGAATACTAGTGGCGGAGGGGACGGTAGTAGCAGTGGTAGTGGTGGTTCCAGTACTTCTACTACGTATATACCCTACAATGCTCCCATAGATTCTGTGGCAACGGGTCTATCAACGACAGGCGCATTAGTGAAGGGCCGAGTATTTACTACACTTTCGGGAACAACTTATGTTTGGGATGGCAAAAGCTGGTGTGTTGCTATCTCCGAAGTCGAAGTGAAAGGCCAGCGTCCAGCCAATCCAGCCAATGGTCAGTATCATGTATATATTGATCCTCAGTATGGCTATCCATCAGTATATGAATACATAAGCGGTCGATGGACAATACCGATGGTGACTGGAGATGATTTGGAGAGATTGATCGCGCAGACCTTTGCGACTAAGTTACCAAACCTTTGTGACGGAGTGAAAAAACTATGGAATTTGAGTTACCAAAAGAATAACCCTGAAAGTACCTATGAAATGGGGGGAATGCTATTGTCCGATGGCTCATTTATTATGTTACCTTGGGGTAAGAATGGTGGCCAACAAACGAAATTTTATACAGACGGTACACCTATGTTAAGTACGACCGGGCAAGATGAGTATACAATCGTTGTACCTAAAAATGGCCCGTATACAGGTCAATACGTTTTACGGGATTACAATTTTATCACACAAACATTCTTGCCAGATCAACCTATTGCTGCTTATGTACATACTCATCCATGGACTGATGGTAGTCATGGAACGTATACCATTACAGCAGGCCCTGATGACTTAAATCCTAATATACCGGAAAATGGAGATTGGGCACCTAGTAAAGAAATGAAAATTCCAGGTATGATCATTACCCCCACGACAATTATGAAGTTCCATTATGATGGGACAAAGGAACAACCACAAGTGAAAGACAGCGAGGTTACCAAAAAAGAGCTTTGCCCATAGATATTCTTCTAAACGTTTCTGCTACTACCCCTATGAATATTTTTTTATTCACTTTTGGCTTCAGCTTATGGCTAGTATTTAGTCCCCGAGTAGAGGCAAAGCTTCCGTCACTTGTATACATTGGCAGTAATGATCATAATCTCTATGCTCTAAATGCGCAAACGGGTACTCAATCTTGGCTCTTTAGAGCACAAGGAGCTATAGATTCCAGCCCTACAATAGCTAATGGATTGGTATATGTCGGCAGTAACGATCATAACCTCTATGCTATAAATGCTCAAACAGGACGTCAACTTTGGAAATTTACGGCAGGTGATATTATCCAATCTAGTCCAGTGGTGCATAAAGGCATTGTCTATGTAGGCAGCGTTGACCACTGCCTATACGCCATGGATGCAAAAACAGGGAAACTGCATTGGAAATTTAAGACCAAAGACGCGATTCGTTCTAGTCCAGTTGTAGTCAATGATATTATTTATGTGTCTAGCTATGATAGTCACCTGTATGCCCTTGATACGGCCACTGGGAATCAACGATGGGCTGTTGATATGGGAAATCCTATTTACGCCAGCCCTTTAGTGGCAAAAGGTCTTATTTATGTAGGCAGTTTTAAAAGTTTCTATGCTTTGGACGCGACAACAGGTATTCAAAAGTGGGTATTTGCTATGGATGGTACTATCACTTCTAGTCCAATTATAGAGAATGGGCTAGTGTATGTTGGATCCACATTTAGGAACTTTTATGCACTTGATGCAAAAACGGGAGATAAAAGATGGATATTTAATTTAGAGGAAGGAATTGATTCTAGTCCTGTAGCAAAGGATGAGGTAGTATATGTAAAGGGAGCAGACTCCCATCTTCATGCTCTTAATGCTTTAACTGGCGTTGAAAAATGGAGCTTTAAAACGTTTAGAGGGGGGAGTCCAGTTGTTGCTAATGGATTGGTATATTTGGGAAGTGCTGAGAACTTTTTCTATGCTCTCGATGCTCAAACAGGTATTAAACGCTGGTCATTCAGAACAGAAGGGGTGATCAATTCCACTCCTGTAGTTGCCCAAAATGGAGTGGTTATCGGAAGCTACCCAACCGTAAGTGGCGCAGGTAAGTAAAATTGTGTGAATAGTTAAGTATTCTGCCCTTCTATTTATTACAGCATAGAAGGGCAGATTCTTGCTACAGTATTCTATCACTTATTTCTGATTTTTAATCTCCTGCTAATTAAACGCTTACGGCTTTAACTTGTCATACACATATTGTGAACGGTTAAACCATATGACAAACCAAACCAGACAGCAACAAACGCGGTACCTGTTGGCCCGGGCTGGCTTCGGGGCCACGCCTGCCGAGCTTGATGAGGCCGCTCGCAAACCCCTGAAAAAAGTGGTGAGGCAGTTGTTTAAAGATAGCGACTCTATGTCAGATTTGCGAGTCGTTGATGCTGATACCAACGAGACGAAAAAGCAACTCAAAGGCATGTTTCAGAATGGGCAACTGGATAAAGACATGCTGAAAGAGCGCATTCGGGACAATGCCGAGAAGGTGCGTGATCTCAATCTGCAATGGCTCGACCAGATGTCTACGGGTAAGGCCGCCCTACGCGAAAAGATGGCTCTATTCTGGCACGGGCATTTCGCCTGTCGGGCTCAGGGAAGAAATCCACTGTTTATGCAGCAGTACGCCAACACTATTCGGCAAAACGCACTCGGTAAGTTCAGCGATTTATTGATGGCGGTGTCGAAAGAACCGGCCATGTTGCAATTCCTGAACAATCAACAGAACCGAAAGAACGCACCTAACGAAAATTTCGCGCGCGAAGTAATGGAGTTGTTCACGCTTGGTCGGGGCAACTATTCGGAACATGATATAAAAGAAGCTGCTCGTGCCTTTACGGGCTGGCAATTTACGGTTGATGGGCAGTTCATTTTCCGGCAGCAGGTTCATGACGATGGCGAGAAAACCATTTTCGGGAAAACGGGTGCTTTTAAAGGAGAAGACGTCATAGCCATGCTACTGGAGAACAAGCAGACCGCTCGGTTCATCACGGCGAAAATCTATCGCTTCTTCGTGAACGAAACGGAAGATAAAAAACAGGTTGAGTTGCTGGCCGATCAGTTCTACAAAAGCAAGTATGATATTACTGACCTGTTAGAGACCATCTTCACATCAGACTGGTTTTACGATGCCAAAAACGTGGGTGCGCATATCAAATCGCCGGTTGAGCTGCTGGCGGGGTTACGTCATACGTTGGGCGTACAGTTCGAGCAACCACAGTCGCAGATTTTTGTCCAGCGCACCTTGGGTCAATTGCTGTTCTACCCGCCCAATGTTGCGGGTTGGCCGGGGGGTAAAAACTGGATTGACTCATCGAGTCTGCTTTTCCGGATGCAACTACCAAATTATGTACTGAAAGCTGCCGACGTGACTGTGAAGCCGAAAGAGGAGGGCGATGTCAATGTGCAGTCGCTGGCGCGAAAAGGCGGAGCCCGATTCCAGACCAAAGTCGACTGGACTGATTTTGAGGCTGCTTTTGCCAAAACATCCGACACTGAGCTAACAGATACCATTGCCAGTACCTTACTGCCCTTCCCACTTCGATCCGACCAACGCGCGTTAATCAACAAACAGGCCCAATCCAGCCAGTCTCGTTCCGAACAGATTCATGCTATAACCGCAGCGCTCATGAGCCTGCCGGAGTATCAACTTACTTAATGGTGAAAGAGTGAATGAGCGAAAGAGTGAAAAACAGCCGCAAACCATTTTCACTCTTTCGCTCATTCACTCTTTCGCTCTTTAACTATGAACCGTAGAAACTTCCTGAAACAATCAGCTTTCACAACGGCGGGCACTATGCTGATTCCGCACTTTTTGAAAGCCTATGAAGCGCAGATGATGGGTCAGGTATCCGCATCGAACGGAAAAATTTTAGTGGTGGTCCAGCTCTCGGGTGGCAATGACGGGCTGAATACCGTTGTTCCGTACCGCAATGATATTTATTATCGCGAACGACCAACGATTGCCATTAAACCCGATAAAGTGCTGACAATGAACGATGAAATTGGCCTACATCCAGCCATGACATCCCTAAAAGCATTGTATGATGAAGGCCTGGTCACCGTCATCAACAACGTTGGCTATCCTAACCCCGATCGCTCGCATTTTCGCTCGATGGATATCTGGCAAACAGCCAGCGATTCAGACAAGTATGTAAATTCTGGCTGGGTAGGTCGGTATCTGGATGCGGCTTGTGCCGGTAAAGAACATCAGCCGTTTCGAACGATTGAAGTAGATGATACGCTGAGTCTGGCCATGAAAGGAGATACCGTGAATGGGTTGGCTGTTTTAGATCCCAGGAAGCTCTACAACCAGACGCGCAGTGATTTGGTCACTGGATTGAGCAAAGAGCATCCGTCCCACGAACCGGAATCTGTGGCGTATCTCTACAAAACACTGGCCGAAACCGTGTCGTCGGCAAACTATGTGTATGATAAAGCAAAAACGTATGCTACGCTGGCTACTTACCCAACAACTGAACTTGGCAACCGCCTAAAAACGGTTTCGCAACTCATTCAAGCGGGGGTTAGTACAAGCGTTTATTACGTGTCGATCAGTGGATTCGATACGCATATAAATCAGCCGGGGCAGCAGGAGCGACTTTTGGGGCAATATGCCGAAGCGGTTGGTGCTTTTATGAAGGATTTGAAAGCCGCTGGGCGTCAGAATGATGTGTTGCTCATGACGTTTTCGGAGTTTGGACGCCGGGTGAAGCAAAACGCCAGCAATGGCACCGATCATGGTACAGCTAATAATGTATTTCTGATAGGAGGGGGATTACCCGCCAAACGGGTTCTGAACGAAGCGCCGAATCTGACGAAATTAACCGAAGGAGATCTGACGTATTCGGTCGATTTCCGGCAAATCTACGCAACACTCCTGCATGATTACCTGGGTGCCGACGATGTGGCTATTCTGGGTCGTAAATTCGATGGTGTGAAGATTGTCTGATGTGAGAACTCAGTTGATTTATTCTAGTCTTTGTGGAGTCAGATTCTCAAATCAGTATTGTCCGTAATGTTTTTAGGCGTCATCTAGCAAGGCTGGGTCACCTTGGCATTCCTCAATAAATGCCTTAAGCAAATCGGCTTCGAGTTCATAGAAAAAGAGCAACTTGGTGATCTTGAACCCAGAACGGCCATTAAATCGACCATACAACCCAATCAACAGGGCTCCAATCAGCATCACATACGCCATGAGTTTGATCCCATTGGAAGAGCGAGACAAGAAATGAGAAAAATTCATCTGTTGCTTGATGAACCGAAAGAATTTCTCAATCTGCCAACGTTGTCGATAGATCTGACTCACTTCCAGAGCACTTAATGAAGCAGGCAAGTTGGTCAAAAACAGCAGAGACTGTTCTGGCTTATCAGCTAGGTGAGCCTTGATCAGCCGAAATGAGTCGGCAATAAGCCGATTTGAGGCTGTATAGAGCCTGACGCCTAACTCCGTCTCTAAGACAAGCGTATCGGTGGAGATCGCTAGCGGTTGCTCAGTTAGGCATTGATACCGACTATTGGCTTTCAGGCGGGTAACAAAAAACCGTTTCCCCTCACCGGGCTTGGTAAACTGCTCAAAGGTAAGTCGATTTTGCAGCCCAGCGTCAAAAACAGCCACATCTTTGGCCGAGAAGGCCAGCGATTGAATCGTTTCTTTGAGGGGCGTTTCATCGCTGGCATGGGTTTGCTGATCATAGAAACGGATTGTTTCAGGCTTTAACCCATCATAGCCAATACTAAATTTGATGTGCTTATAGCGATGGCTTTCATCCTTGGCTTTGCGGCCCAGTTGAATGCCTATACTCAAGAGTTTGGCTGAACAAGCGACCAATGTTGAATCAACCAGGTGGAGCTGATAGCCCTGGAAACTGGGGGTGGGCCAGTGCTGGTTGACTAGCTTGATGAGCTGCTTAAAAATAGCCTCTAGGTATCGACAATCAAGTTGAGCCAGTCGATCAGCTACGGAATTTCGTTGGGTGGTAAAGTGGGCATCCACACCGATTAATTGGCGGATGCCCACCTTTTCCAGCAAAGCGATAAGTACATTCAGACTCAACTCATTGGTGGCCAGTACAGCATAGAGCAGTAGCTTAAAAACGAGCGTTCCCCGGAGTTTTTTGACGTGTTTGTCGACCTGGTATTCGATGGCTAATGCGTCCAGTAACTCATCCGGTAAATAGCCTAAGAGCGTTTTTACAGGTAGTTTAGCAGTGTTCATCGGCTTTTTGACTAAAACAAACAGGTTCGAAAAAACATTACGGACAATACTGATTCTCAAATCTGACTCTTAGTGAGGTTTCTTAAAACCGAACAGTGCCTACAATTCGGTTTTAAGAAACCTAGCTGGGCAGGTTAAAGAACCTGCCCTTACGAAAAGGCTGAATCATTTTACACGTATGATAAAATTTCGGGGCTATAGGTCTAATAATATCCCTGAATCTGTGTTATTTCGCAGAGAGTCAAGTTAATTATTCTGAATGATAGGTATCATCATGGGCAGTCTTTCCGACCGTAAGGTTATGCAGGAAGCTGCCGACATTCTGACCGAATTAGGCGTTAGCTGGGAGATGGACATCGTTTCGGCCCACCGGACGCCTGAAAAAATGGTCGATTACGCAAAAACGGCCCGCGATCGTGGGCTACGAGTTATTATTGCCGGGGCAGGCGGAGCCGCCCATTTGCCTGGTATGGTAGCGTCATTAACAACATTGCCGGTGATTGGCGTGCCCGTGAAATCGAGCAACTCAATTGATGGCTGGGACTCCGTCCTGTCGATTCTGCAAATGCCGGGTGGTGTTCCTGTGGCGACAATGGCGCTGGATGGTGCCCGGAATGCGGGTATTCTGGCAGCTCAGATTGTCGGTACATTTGATGAGGCTGTTGCCCAAAATCTTAGTCAGTTTAAAGAAGATCTTAAAGAGAAAGTGGCCCACATGAGCCATCAATTAACGACACCAATTTAAATGAATAATGGATAATGAATAAGTGAAAATGCTATACCAGTCTGACGTTCATTATCCATTATTCATTGTCTATTATCCATTCTTCAGTTAACCCATGGAATCCGACAACCAATCATCCAATCCGCGCCCTGCTGGAAATACCAGTCTGCCTGCCATTACCCTTGTCGTATTGGTGGGGCTAATTGCTGCCCTGCTTTATGTAGGCTACGGATATATTACCGACGATACGAACGGCTCCGACGAGTTAACCAATGTGGCGCTCGATACAGCCTCGCAACAGCCACTGGCAAAGAATGAGCCCGAAATGCTGATGTCGCCAGAGGAAGTAGATACATCTTCTCAGCCAGTACCCGTCGATCTTTCTCAGGCTACCCCACCCGCCGATTCCCCCGAAGCCAAAGCCGAAGAGGTTGCTGAAGATAATCGCGAAACGACGGATGGAAAACCTTCTTCTGACGAAAAGTCGAAAGAAGAGAAAGCGGCTGTGGTGAAACCTAAAGAAGAAAAACCCAAGACTGAGGAGAAGCCTGCGGAAAAACCGAAGGAAGAGAAGCCGAAAACCGAAGTTGTTGAAAAAGTTAAAGTCAAGCCTGGTGGTGTTTCGAGCACGTATACGGTTGGATCAGGCGAAACCTTCTATGGGGTTGCCAATCGGTACAATATGAAAATTGCCACGCTGAAAGCTCTCAATCCTGGCGTGTCGGAGAGCGACGTGAAAGCGGGTATTACCAAACTTAATGTGAAAGCCATGGCGGTACATACCGTTGGCCCTGGCGACGTGTTGCGCGTTGTAGCTCAAAAATATGGTGTCAGCAAGGAAGCCATTATGCGGGCCAATAAAAAAGATAGAGACATTGCCACCAGGGGCGAAAAACTGATTATTCCGTTCCCAGACAAGCAGTAGCTTTTAGTAATAGTAGTGAGAATGGCTGGCGCAAACAAATTAGGCCGCGCCAGCCATTCTCACTACTATTACTAAAAGCTACTATTACTTCTTCTCATACACCAACCCCAGCGTAAACCGGAAATCGTTGTTCTGGCGGCCCGGCACAACCAAACTTTCGTAGGCATTGGCCACTGTCGACCGAAGACTAATGACCTGTGTTAGTTTTATCTGTAGGCTCACACTGGCATTCCATCGAACGTTGTATTGTCCTAATGCAGGCTGATAGAACGCTGTATGCGTGATGGTGAAGCGATCTTTGTCGAAGCTGTATTCCCCATAAAGCCGGGCCGAATTTCGCCAGATATTGATGTCATTTAATTCCACAAAATCGGTGTACTCCTGCATAATCACATCCGTAAGCGAGATGTACGCCCGTTTATGATTCAGAAGTTTGTAACCTGCCCCAGCCGCAATTGTCCAGCGATGATTGATCTGTCGCAAATTGCTCCGTTCGTAGGAGCCAAAGGCTAAGTAGTAAAGCCGCTTTTCGTACCGATAAGTAGTCCGTAAATCGCCAAACCATTCGCGTTCGGCTAGTATGCCATTTTGTTTACCGTACACAAACGACGGATTGCTCGACAATTTGAAATAATTGCTCAATTGGTAATCGACGGCGCTGGTCAATTGCAGAAGCGCCCGACTAACGTTCCCTTCCGTAATTGTACCATCGGCGGTGAAGCGGTAACGGAAAATTGTGGGTATGGGTGGAGCCTTCTTAAGTGAGTCGATTTTCTGTTGGCTGAGTGTCGTTTTACTGGAATCTATTTTAACGGCCTTGCTAGAGTCTGGTAATGAAGGCCGAAGCGGATCAGGTTGCTCAACAATCTGAGCGTTGGTATACGTAAAGGCAAAAAGAAAAAGTAACGTGAGAAGGTATTGCTGAGTGTATTTCACAGAAAGAGGCATTGGTGAAACCGCAACTTAGAAAAAAAAGATACATTTGACAGTCGACCAGGTGGTCAACTTATCCAATAGCCTACTCATCTAAACCTGCCTTCACCCATGACTCGCTGGGGAATTTTAGGACCGGGCCGCATCGCCCACAAATTTGCAAAGGACTTACTTACCCTGCCCGATGCGCAACTTTATGCGGTTGCTTCATCCGATCAACAACGTGCTAATGAATTTGCACAGGAGTACGCTATTCCGCATGCGTTCGGCTCGTATACCGATTTACTGACGTTGCCTGATCTGGACGTTGTATATGTGGCTACGCCCCACGTTAAACACCATGAGCATGTACTACTCTTGCTCAACGGCGGAGTGGCCGTTCTTGGCGAAAAACCATTTGCCATGAACAGCCAACAGGTTCGGGAGATGGTCGAAACGGCGCGTTCAAAGGGCGTATTTCTGATGGAAGCTTTATGGACTCGGTTTATGCCGGGCATTCTTAAAGCGCTGGAACTAGCTCAATCAGGCGCCATTGGCAAGGTAGTTTCTATAAAAGCTGATTTTGGTTTTAGAGCGCCGTTTCTGCCCGAAAAACGATTGTTTAATAAAGAACTTGGTGGTGGTTCTGTGCTGGATATTGGCATCTATCCCCTGTTTTTGTCGTACCTCTTTTTGGGAAAACCATCAACGGTTAAAGCATCGGCCAACTTCGGCTCAACGGGTGTCGATGAGCAGTGTGGTATGGTGCTTACCTATCCAGACGGTCAACTGGCTCTGTTGGATAGTACAATCATTGCAGATACCGACTGTATTGCCCTAATTCAGGGAGAAACGGGTCAGATTCGAATTCACAGTCGCTTTCACGAAACGAAAGGCATTACGCTCAAACAGACTGATCAGCCCGAACAGGTATTCACATTTGATCGTACAACCTTTGGCTATGATTACGAAGCGCAACACGTGATGCAATGTCTTGCAGAAGGCAAAACCGAAAGCCCACTCTGGTCGCTGGAGGATAGTTTGAATTTAATGGCGCTGCTGGATGCGGTTCAGGCCGAAGCGGGAATTGTTTATGAATGATGAATGATGAATGATGAATGATGAATGATGAATGATGAATGATGAATGATGAATGATTATACCTATTGGCAAGCTCTCTCGATGGAATTATGACAGGGTGTTGATGCTCTTTCTTACCTTTGTCTTTCGTTAGTTCGCCAGCCCGGTTGTCACCGTGCGGGCGGTCCTGTCATTATTCATCATTCATCATTCATCATTCCTGAATGGACCGCTATGCCCAGCGCGGAGTTTCCGCCAGTAAAGAAGACGTTCACAACGCCATTGCCCAACTTGATAAGGGCCTGTTTCCCAAAGCATTTTGTAAAATCGTACCTGATACATTAGCGGGTGATCCCGATTTTTGCACCATTATGCATGCCGATGGGGCTGGTACTAAATCGGCCCTGGCCTATCTGTACTGGCGCGAAACAGGAGATTTGAGTGTTTGGAAAGGCATTGCGCAGGATGCGGTTGTCATGAACACCGACGATCTGATCTGCGCTGGAGCTACCGGACCGATGTTGCTTTCATCGACCATCGGTCGCAACAAAAACCTGATTCCGGGGGAAGTCATTGCCGAAATCATCAATGGTACGGAAGAGGTGTTGCAAATGCTACGCGACCACGGCATCGAGATTTACAGCACTGGAGGAGAAACCGCCGATGTAGGCGATCTGGTTCGGACGGTAATTGTCGATAGTACGGTTATTGCCCGGATGCGCCGTGATCAGGTGATTAGTAACGACCGCATTCAACCGGGCGATGTGATTGTTGGCATGGCTTCATACGGTCAGGCTACCTACGAAACGTCGTACAATGGAGGTATGGGTAGCAACGGACTAACGTCAGCCCGCCACGATGTACTGGCTCATTATCTGGCCGATAAATATTCCGAAAGTTTCGATCCGGCTATTGATAAGTCGCTCATTTATAGTGGCTCAAAGCAACTAACCGATTCCGTTACTGTTGAACAGGATCAGTCCGTAACGGTAGGCCAACTGATTTTATCGCCTACACGTACCTACGCCCCTGTCGCAAAAGTGTTACTGGACGAGCTTCGCTCGCAGATACACGGTATGGTACATTGTTCGGGTGGAGCGCAAACGAAAGTGCTGCATTTTGTTGATAATCTACACATTATTAAAGATAACCTCTTTCCGATTCCACCTCTGTTTCGGTTGATTCAGTCCGAGAGTGGCACCAGCTGGCAGGAGATGTACAAGGTGTTCAACATGGGCCATCGTCTTGAAGTCTACCTACCAGAAAGCCACGCGCAACAAGTGATCGATATCGTCCAATCATTTGGAATAGCCGCTCAGATAATTGGTCGCGTTGAGGCCTATGAGAGCAAACGAGTGACCATACAAAGTGAAGTAGGTGAATTTATTTATTAAGTGACTTATTCGGACCTTGTCGTCCAATAGGAACACCTATTGGACGACAAGGCCTAGCATGAAGAAACAACACCTCCGTTTGTGGCTTTTGCTACTTATATTAACCACCGTATCTGAAGCTCAGGATTTAAATTTCAAGACAACAGCACCTATTTATCCAGATGGGGCGCTTAGTAATAGCTATACAGGTATAGGTAATCCGGCTGTTGATGTGACAGTTACTGTAAGTAGCAACGGCTCTCAAACGTTTAATTTAGCAACGCCCAAGCCGGTTTCTAATGGTTTACAGATAGCGGCTTATTACCATGATAAATCGGATTCAAAAACGATTACAATTGAATTCAGTCAAGGAGTCAGTAATTTGTCATTTAGTATTTATGGTGTTGATAAGAATGCGACTGGCCAGGATCAGGTAACAATTTTTGCCGACAAATATGGCACAGCTGTAACGCCTACTATAACGCCCTCTGCCTTTGCCAGCGTGTCGGGAAATGTTCTATTAGGTGTTGCTGATGAAACAAGTGGAAGTACTCCATCGCCAGTTCAGTTTGGCGATTATGTTAAAAAACTGACGATTGTCTTTAGTAGTGGAGCGGCCTCAGCATCAACGCCAGGATCTGTGGGTATTACAATTGGTAATTTAAACTGGACATCCCCACTCCCTGTAACCCTACTTTCTTTCACTGCCAATCCCGAAGGTGACCGTGTTCAACTGGCCTGGGCAACCACATCGGAGCAGAATGCAGACCATTTCCTGATTGAACGTAGTTACGACTTAGGCGAATACATCGCAGTAGGTGAAGTGGCCGCCAAAGGCACAACAGATACCCGGCAGTATTACGGCCTGACAGATTTGAATCCGAAACCAGGCATCAACTATTACCGTCTGAAACAGATTGACCGGGATGGTACAACCCAAAGTTTCAAACCTGTAGAAGCCATTATTCGAACTGACGAACCCGTTGTGTCCGTTTATCCTAACCCCACCAACTCTAACCGAATCCACTTGCGACTGTGGAATGCCGACGATGCAACTGTGCAACTACGATCTATGACGGGGCAACAAATTACCGGCCGATTGGAGCGTCAGGCTGGCGAGGCTGATCTGGTATTTGAGCAACCGTTGCCTTCGGGTTTGTATTGGCTGGAAGTGCACGTGAATGGGCAACGACGGGTGATTAGAGTACTTGTACCGTAAAGACTCAAGTTCCGTGATGTCAGCTACTTATAGCTGACACCACGGAACGGGAACAGTACAAGGAGCGTCAAAACAGTTAAACCATCTCCGGTTCCTTCGCTGGAACTGATTTTACAACAACCCCCGGCGGCAATAATTTATACAACACAGGTGTAACAATACGGGATAGCAACGTGCTGGAAATCAGACCACCAATAATTACCCAGGCGAGTGGCGAATAGAGCGGGTTTCCTTCGATAGCCAGCGGAATTAAGCCGCCAATGGCCGTCAACGAGGTGAGTACAATTGGCACAAATCGGATTTCGCCAGCCTCCTGAATCGCGTCGATTAACGACATGCCTTCTTCGCGTAGATGGTTGG